>SLCQ01000044.1 GCA_007125745.1 Nitrincola sp. | reverse complement strand
TAGAACAAAACAATCTAAGCATTAGGGTTTTCCCTATTGTGCGATGCACAAAAATGATCTATCTTTAAATTGTCCTGAGCTTCAGGACGCGAAAGGCGGGTCTTATAGATTCTACCTATCGCATCCCATCTCTCAACTCTTCCTGAGTTGTATGCACTTTGCTTGCCCCTCCCCGGAGGGGCTTTTTTTATGTTCATGATGAACGGACATAAAACTACTCCTGCGTTTTATGCATACAGGCCATCCCTGGCCTTATATGCCGCGGGCGCACGGATGCGCAGGAGCGGCAACGCAGATGCTCTACAACCCCAACACCGCGGTCGCGATACCAAAATAAACCAGAATACCCGCGGCATCAGCAATAGTTGCAACCAAGGGGGCACTGGCAGTAGCCGGGTCTAGACCAACTCGCTTGAGGATAAAGGGTAGACTCAGTCCCAACAGACTCCCCATCATCACGACAGTGACCATACTGAGCGCAACGATAAGGGCTATGTCATAACCCCCTCGGAAATGCCCGATAAATGCAACAGCAAATGCCATGGTTAAACCTAAAGCAAGCGCGATGATAATCTCTCTGCCAAATAGCCGCGCCCAATCCGATAGCACAACGTCACCGGTACCCAAGGCACGAACCATCAGCGTTGATGCCTGAGAACCAGCGTTACCTGCACTCCCGATCAATAGCGGCATAAAGAATACCAATACTGCATATTTAGCAATGGTGTCTTCATAGATTGCGATACCAGCCGCAGTAAAAATGTTGGCAAATACCAATAATAAAAGCCATACAATTCGCTTACGATAAAGCAGAAACTTTGAGGCTTCTTTAATACTGCCTTCTAATCCACTAACCGAGCCCCCTTTCAGAATATCTTCAGTGGCCTCTGCTTCTGCAACATCCATAGCATCATCATAGGTGACGATCCCTACCAAACGTTGCTGATTGTCCACAACAGGTAGCGCTAATAGGTCGTACCGGCTGATCATTTTTGCAGAATCTTCCTGCTCATCATCAGGCGACATGGTAATCAAGTCAGTTTCCATTAAATCACTGACTAAGGCTGTTGGACGACTAACAATGAGCTCTCGGAGCGATACAGTACCGACCAGTCGGTGCAACTTGTCTAACACATAAATTTGGTAGATGGTTTCAGCATCCGGCGCTGTCTTTCGTACTTTATCTAAGGCTTGAACGACCGTATCTGTCACCGGAACACTGGCATAGTCACTGGTCATAATCGCACCTACAGTGCCTTCTTCATAAGACGCCATGCGACGCAGATCTTCACGCTCCTCTTTCGCCATGAGCTTTAATACGGCGGTTTGACGATCTTCTTCCATCAAGTTGAAGAGGTCGGCACGTTCATCAGAATCCATGCAGTTCAGCAGTTGTGCCAACCCTTCGGTCGTCATCTCTTCTGAGACAGCAAACTGAGTATTTAATGGAAGGTAGCCGAAGACTTCAGCACGTTGCTCAATTTCTAAATGCGCCAGTAAATTTAAGCAGACGTCGACCTCTTCATCGTGAAGAAATTCAGCAAGGTCAGCCGGCTGAAACTCTATGATCAGAGATTCAATCGCAACAGTATCTTGCTTTTCCATTGCAAGACGAAGCGCTTCGGTGAGTTCAGTATTGTTCATCGTCAGTCTCCAAGACGGGCCCAGCCCACCAGACTGACTTACGAAAAAGAATCAGTTGTCCTGAGGGGGCTTACGCAGGGTAGAAAAGTAATTGTTATTGATGTTCAGCAAACATCGACTGGGGTCCATGGAAATCCTCTAACAAGACCATCAAGATAAGTATAATATATTGAAAAATGGCACATTTTGTCAATAAAATCGAAAAGTTGTCACAAAAGTATCTTATTTAAAACAATGAACAAAGACGCACTAGGACCATCCTTGGCGCCATTGCTCACTGTTTTTTAAGCCTTTCCAGTCAATTTCATACTCACGCCGCGTTATCACAGCTTCCAGAATGCAGGCAATTACTTTTTCCTGATCATCTCTGATGAGTTGCGTTACCAAAAAGTGCTTTTCTTTCTGCTTGGGTAGGACCGCAGTCCATTTGCTGTGCAGTAATTTTTCCGGATTGATGGGGTTCATCATAGCTCCAAACGCTGTCATCTGCCCTTCTATTCAGGCATATCACCCTGAAGTAATTGCTCTGCCTTATCTTCACCGACATAGTCTGCAAAGGCTGATGTTAAGTGCGTGACCCACTCATCATCTTGTTTTTCCAGCATTAGCACTTTAAGGCGATGTTCTTCGGCCAGAGCTAACCCTTCTAAACCTAGCACCATCATAGCAGTTGCCCAGGCATCGGCATCCACATTATAGGGTGTCAGCACGGTAACGGATGCCACTCGGTGATCAATGGGCCAACCCGTGGTCGGATCAATCGTATGTGAAAAACGCTGTCCATCAGCTTCAAAGTAGTTTCGGTAGTCTCCTGATGAAGCGACTGACATATCTTTAACCGCAATAATATGATGGGCGACCTGCATGCCAGAATGCGGGAGTTCAATACCAATGCGCCAGCTAACATCGGGCTCCCTTTCACCCATGGCCACTAAATCACCACCGATATTGACTAAGAAGTTTTCCTGTCCTTGTGATTGCAGATAACGTGACACCTCATCAACCCCATAGCCCTTTGCCACGCCTGACAGGTCAATAAAGAAGTCTTCTTGTCGTTTAGCTTCATTAGTTTCAGGATTGAGAACCAAACCTTGAAATCCAGCTGTTGCCAACCGCGCTTCAATCTCTTCTGCATCAGGAATAGTGTTGGGCCTTTGCTCTGGACCAAAACTCCATAAATTCACTAAATTTCCAACCGTCACGTCAAAAGCTCCATCGGTGAGTGACGAGATCTCTTGACTGATCTTTAGCACATGCATCAACTCATCTGAAATGGTTCGCCACTCGCCGACTGGATGACGGTTTAGTTGCATCAGTTCTGACTCTTCTTTCCAGGTCGACATCTGCCAGTCAACACGATCCAATGTTTCCACAACGCCCTCTCTGAGCGAAGCGGCCTGTGCATCGGTCATATCATCGGCCAGGGTGACCATCCAAAAGGTACCAAAGACTTCACCTTCGATACGCTTAACAGAATCGATGGGTTGCGAGTCTGAACAACCCGCCAAAAGTGCGAATGTCAGTAGAATCAATAAACTTCTACGCAATGAATGCATGAATAATTTACCTCGTTGACGATGTGAGTGAAGCCTGCGCTCTGACAAACTTCGCTTCCATTTTTTTAAGAAGATGTGCCACGGCAATAAAACCAAAACTGGCTGTCACACAGGTGCTGGCACCAAAGCCAGCTGAGCAATCTAAACGTGTAGGCCCTTGGTTATCTGGTTTGCGATGGCTAATTGAGCCATCCGGTTGAGGATAGCGTAACTGCTCGGTGGAGTAGACACAGTCGATGCCAAACTTTTCTGTTTTACTAAACCCGTAGTGGCGTTTTAGCACCGAGCGTAGCTTGGCGGCCAAGGGGTCTTGAGATGTTTTCGTCAGGTCGGCGACCCGGATTTGTGTCGGGTCGATCTGCCCACCGGCCCCTCCAATGGTAATCAGTGGCATTTTTCGTCGCTTACACCATGCAATGAGTGCCGCTTTATCGCGCACATTATCGATAGCATCAATCACGTAATTCACATCGGTTGCAATCAGGTCAGCCAGGTTCTCTGCCTGTAAAAAAGAGGCTTGAGCATGCACTACGCAGTGAGGGTTAATGGCATGAATACGACTGGCCATCACCTCAATTTTCATCTGCCCTATAGTGGAATCTGTGGCATGAATCTGGCGGTTGATATTACTGATACAGATATCATCCAGATCAATGAGTGTTATTTCACCAATACCGCTCCGAGCGAGTGCTTCAGCGGCCCATGAACCTACGCCACCAATTCCGACAACAACGACATGTGCACGACGATAATAGTCACTCAGGTCAAGGCCATATAAACGCTGAATTCCACCAAAGCGAAGCGCTACATCTTGATCGACTTGATCAGCAAAGCTATCTACCATCCCATCACCTGTTTCACAAACGGTACGGTGATACGACGATGGGCACTTAAGGAAGCATGGTCGAGCTGATCAAGCACCTTAAGCAGATCGGTTAAATCACGTTTGCCATGATGCATAATGTAACGCAACACCTCATCACTCAGCTCAAAACCACGGCTTTTCGCACGTGCTTTTAAGGTTTCTATTTTTTCATTTTCCTGAATGGGCTGTACTTGAAAGACTAACCCCCACTGCAAGCGAGATGTTAGGTCAGCCAGCGTGAAATTCATGTAGGAGGGTCGTTCAGAAGCCGCTAACACCAAATTCACATCACTGGCACGAAGGCGGTTGAACAGATGAAACAAAGCTTCTTCCCAAGGACGCTTTCCAGCGATGTAATTCAGGTCATCAATACAGACCAGATCCATCTGCTCTAACCCGTCAAATATCGAAGGATCAAAGTCAATTAACTCCGCCATCGGCAGGTAAAGGGTTTGCCGTTGCGCATCATCAGCTTCATGACACATCGCTTGAAGTAAGTGAGAGCGACCACAGCCTTCGCTTCCCCACAAGTAGACAACCTGATCTCCATCACCCTGCGCCGATGCTTTCAGTGATTGGCACAACAAACCGTTTTCGCCCAGGATAAAGTTTTCAAAGCGCGCTTCTTCTCGTAACGAAATACCTAGCGGCAATTGCACAGGCGGATTCATGTCAGACATTCGTCAGTTCCAGGTAAATTCTAATCGCTCATTGGATCTTGAATCTAAACGCGGCTGGCCGCTCAACTCTCGTCTAAGACCACTGGTCGCGCCATCGTAATTGATCGTGACTCTGAGTACACCTGAGTTAAAGCTGATCATTCTAATTGCGGAATGACCAAACTGCTCATGAAGTATTTCCATCGCATCTAAAAAATCGGTTGCTTGGTGAAGTCCGAAGATAAGCACTTGCGTTCCTTGAAGCCCAGACATGGGTGCCAAGGCAAGTGGTTCTGCATCTATTGATGCCATGTCGACGGGCGAACTGCTGTGCTGAGCAAGAAATTCTGTAACATCTGCCGCATGGGTTGACCACTCACCTTCTGTGGATAGTGTGTGACGCTCGCCCGACAGCCAAATCAGCCATTCAATCATCGGACGACTCCCTTCTTCCATTACCCGCGCAACCAGAATATGGTCTACCGAGTAACGCTCTGAAGCTTCAAAAATCGTGCGTTGGTCACCTTGCCAGAGCACATCCGCATCAATAATTTGCTGATCTCTAAGATCCATCAAGGGTGTTAACAGCGCTATGCTTTCGGGTAACTGTGAACGAATTTCATTGACAACAGGATGTGCAACCGAGGCTAAATCTCTTCTACCCTCTCGCTCTTCCGCCAACCAGATGAGTGCTGTTTGTGCCTGCACAGAAGCGCTGAGTAGCATAAAGCAAAGGATCATCAAGTATCGCGGGGAGCCTGCACGAATGGCTGACTTAAATCTCATCAACAGTGTCATCAACATAGGAAAACGCCTAGTGTTTGTGTGAATTTTATCAATAAAAATGTGTGACAACTTTAACACACAATAGCCCAGTCACCATCAACCTGATAAACTTAGCATCCGAATTTCTTCTCATCCGTGGTCTTAAAGGTCGGATACACCATGTCTACAGATTCAGTAAAAACCTCTCTTAGTTACAAAGATGCAGGTGTCGATATCGATGCTGGCAATGCATTAGTGGATCGCATTAAGGGCGTTGCTAAGCGCACAGCTCGTCCCGAGGTCCTTGGCGGCCTTGGCGGCTTTGGTGCACTGTGTGAAATTCCTGAAGGCTATCGTAAGCCTGTCTTGGTTTCCGGAACAGACGGTGTGGGAACCAAGCTTCGATTGGCCATGGATCTTCAAACCCACGACACCATTGGTATTGACCTAGTAGCGATGTGTGTCAACGACTTGGTCGTTGCAGGAGCAGAGCCTTTATTGTTTCTAGATTACTATGCCACAGGTCGCTTAAATGTCGATATGGCCGCTGACGTTGTAACCGGGATCGGCAAGGGTTGCGAACTGGCTGGTGCCGCACTGGTGGGTGGTGAAACTGCTGAAATGCCGGGCATGTATGAAGGTGATGATTACGACCTCGCGGGTTTTTGTGTCGGTGTTGTTGAAAAAGATGCCATTATCGATGGCTCTAACGTATCTGCGGGTGACTCTCTGCTGGCATTGGCCTCCTCCGGACCCCACTCCAATGGCTACTCGCTCATTCGAAAAATCTTAGAGGTGAGTCAAGCCGATCTGAACCAATCCATCGGTGATACAACGCTTGCGAACGCACTGCTTGAACCCACTCGCATCTATGTAAAACCCCTCCTGAAATTGATTAAGGCTCTGCCTGTGCATGCGCTTTCTCACATTACAGGTGGTGGCTTACTGGAAAATATTCCTCGCGTACTCCCTGAAAATGCCAAGGCTGTGCTGAATACTCAATCCTGGTCATTGCCACCTGTCTTTGAGTGGCTTCAACAAGCCGGTAATGTCGAGTTGAATGAAATGTACCGCACCTTTAACTGTGGCGTAGGTATGGTCATCGTGGTACCTGAAGCACACAAAACTGAAGCCCTATCTTTACTGACGGACCTCGGTGAAACGGCATGGGAAATCGGCACCATTGAACAGCGTGCTGGCGATGAAGAGCAAGTCGAAATGCGCAATGGCAAGGTGGATGGAAACCTAGCATGAAAAAAAGCATCGTTGTACTGATTTCCGGGAGCGGCTCCAATTTTCAAGCAATTTTGGACCACTGCCAGCAAGGCAGTATCAATGGGCAGATCGTCGCGGTCATTAGCAACCGCGACGATGCATTTGGCTTAAAACGCGCTGAGATGGCAGGAATACCCAGCCATTTTATTGACCACAAAGCGTTTGAAGGTCGCTATGAATTTGATCAGTCTTTAATTGACCTTATCGATCAATATCAGCCTGATTTAATTGTTTTAGCGGGCTTTATGCGTATTTTGAGCGCTAAATTTGTGCGCCATTATCAAGCGCGGCTATTCAATATTCATCCATCGCTACTGCCTCGCTACAAAGGCCTCAACACGCACCAGCGCGTCTTGGAGGCAGGCGATCCGGAGCATGGGTGCAGTGTTCACTTTGTCACGGAAGAGCTGGATGGTGGGCCATTGGTCATTCAGGCTAAAACGGATGTCAATACCGCGGACACCATAGAAAGTTTGCAAAACCGGGTACATGCTCTGGAGCATCAGATTTATCCTTTAGCTGTTAGCTGGTTTTGTGATGATCGCCTGCAACACTCACCTGAAGGTGTGTTACTGGATGGCAAACTACTGCCGGCATCTGGATTCCTTCTCGAAAACTGATATCAAGAGGTATAACGTGATGCGTTCTCTATTGATAGGTTCTGTTATTGCATGCTGTAGTGCTATTACGTCAGCATCCACCTTAATCCTAGAACCACATCGTGCTACCTACACAAATCGTATTGATGCGGCTATTTCATTTAGTGGCGATGCAGTACGAGAATTAAAGCAACGCGATGATCAAAGCTGGGAGGTTTCCATTGAAGCCTCAGCAATGATGGCCAGTATTCGAGAGTCTAGCCATTTTAAAGTGCAAGACGACACCATTTTACCCCTGCAGTACGACTACAACCGACGTATTCTAACCCGCAATAGAGATGCCCAACTGCGATTCGATTGGGATGCAGGTTATGTCACCACCGATATTGACGATAAACCTTGGCGCATGGCGATTGAGCCTGGTATACATGACAAATTGAGTTATCAATTAAAGATGCCCGCCGATATCAAAGCCGGAATGGACACGCTGGAATATCTTGTCGCAGATGGTGGCCAAAAACAGCTTTACCGTTTTCAGGTAACGGGCGAAGATGAAATTGAAACCCCTGCGGGTACGTTCAACGCTATTCGTGTCGAGCGCGATCGTGGTGAAGGTTCTGACCGAGAAACATTGATTTGGTTTGCACCAGAACTTAATTACCTTGTGATTCGCCTAGAGCAGATTGAACCCAATGGCAATCGTTATGCATTGTTACTAAAAGGCTTGGATTAAGCTAGCCCCTCTACAACCTAGGTCGACCTTTTAACTTTGCACAATCCGCACTAGACTGAAAATAAAAATAATAAGGAGTTTTTATGACCAAAGTGCTAGTTGTGGATGATGAACCTAATATTCTTCTTTCGCTTGAATTTCTTATGCAACAAGCGGGATTCGATGTGACCACTGCGGAAGATGGAGAAACCGCCCTGCAACGCATCAACGAACTTGAGCCTAACCTGGTATTGCTGGATATCAGTTTACCGGGTATTAGCGGCTTTGATGTTCTGGAAAACCTGCGTCAAGAAGAGCGCTTTAAGCGACTGCCTGTCATTATGCTGACCGCGCATGGACGTGAAGTTGAAAAAGAGAAAGGGATGGCACTGGGTGCCGATGACTACATTACAAAACCCTTTTCGACTCAAGCGCTGGTTCAAAAAGTCAGGAACCTACTCCAAGAATAGGAATACACCATGCCTAAACGACAGTTTCTGCTTGGTATCTGGATGTTGGCAACAGGTTTAGTGACCTTTGCCGCCCTACTCTTGGGTGCCCTGCTTGATTCCTTAGTTGCAAACAATCTAGTGACACAGGATACCAATGTTCGCCTTTATATTTGGTTACTGGTCGCACTGATCCCCCTGTTTATGCTGGTATCAGGTGTTTGGCTGGAACGTAAACTCTTTTCTCCCCTTCGACATATACAAATACAGTTTGCCCGCTTAGCCGCAAACCCTGATGCAAAAGATGATTTCCGCCCTGAGGGCTGGCTCAGCAATCTGGGACAAGATTTTTCAAAACTTCGAGAAGGTTGGCGTTCTGATCGTGAAAAATTGAACTCTGCACGTGAAGCTGGCGCAGAGGACGCGGCACGCATTCGCCGAGAGCTAGAAGCGGTTCTGGAAGTGTTAGAGGTTCCTTTACTCTTGTGTGATCGCCATCAACGTGTGCTGATGCTAAACCCGGCGGCTAAAGAGTTTTTCAGTGATCATCCAGCATTAGGCTTGGGCCGACATTTAACGCAACTTTTACCCTTACCCAACCTCACCGAGACCCTGAAAAAACTACCCAGTGATGGCACGCCAAGGCAAGTCTTGCTCCACCATGAAGATCGCTGGTTACGATGTGATCTGCGCCGGGTGCGTGCTAATCAGGGTGAAGCCTTGATCACCTTAAGTGATACCACCGAAACCCACGCAAGCCACCAACGTTGGCGCCAACCGCTAGCGAGCCTGTTGCCGCAACTGCGTGGCCATACTGCCAGTTTGACAACCACAGCAGAAGCGCTGGGTGAAGCCCCTCAGCAAAGTGACATTCGTGCACGCTTAGAAAAAGCCATGCATGAAGAGAGTCAAGTGATGGGGGATTTGATCGATCAACTTTCCCGTGTTTTAGAGTCTATCCAACTGGATCAAACCTGCCTTACCGACACCTGGTCTGGAGATCTAAGCGCGGCACTTAAGGACCTCTGTGAAGCGCATGAACTGAACATTACCCCGATCGGCATTCCCGCCTGGTTCAAAGCAGACAGCCCAACGCTTCTGATCATGCTGGACGTGTTACTTCCAGCCCTGCGTCAAGCCAGCAAAGGTGAACACTTTGATATTGAGTTCTGTCTGGGTAATAAGCGAGTCTATTTGGACATAGTTTGGCAGGGTATCCCAGTTACACAACAACAGCTGGATGCATGGCGAAGCCTGCCTCTCAGCGAACAACCCTTGGCACCCCGAATCAGTGATGTATTGAGTCAACATAATTCAGACTGGTGGTGTTTGCCCGATCATGATCGAGAGCATGCCCGCTTACGAATTCCGTTACCTGCAACCGATCGATATGCCGAACCGGAACGTGATTATAACGCCCGTCCTGAGTTTCATGATTTTAGTATCGCGGAACTGCCTCCACCCGACGCGGAGCTTGGCAGTCGATTGCTGAGTCAGCTGGAAATGGTCGTTTTCGATACAGAAACGACTGGACTTAAGCTACGTGAGGGCGACCGTGTCATCAGCATCGGTGCTTGTCGCGTACTTAACGGGCGGTTACTGGCGAACGAACAGTTTGACCAACTGATTAACCCTGAGCGTGACATTCCAGCCGAAAGTACAGCCATTCATGGCATACAGGAACAGGATGTCAAGCAAGCCCCACCCATACGGGTTGTACTACCCCGTTTCCGCAACTATGTGGGTGGCGCGGTTTTAGTCGCTCATAACGCCGCGTTTGACATGCTGGCAATCGACCTACCCGCTAAAGAGGCGGGTCTTAATTTTGATATGCCGGTGTTAGATACCCTGTTACTGTCACGCGCTATCGATCCTGATTTAGAAACACATGGTTTAGATGCATTATCTGACCGTTTTCAAATCACCTTTCCAGCAGGAACACGTCACACGGCTATCGGAGATGCTCGCGTGACCGCAGAGTTGCTACTCAATCTGATACCTAGACTGGAAGCGCGTGGTATCAATACGCTTCAACAAGCGCTGGACCTTCAAGCAACAGCTGAAACGGTCAAGGTAGGATAAGCAATGCATGGGCCCTCACTGATCAGTCGTTTAGTTTCATTGACGCTATTGGGCCTGTTATTTTTTATCCCACCCTTAGTGTTGCTTTTTGATAGACCCAGTATCGGCGGGCTATCACTGCTCCCTATCTGGTTATTCATCAGCTGGTTAATCTTGATTCTACTGACGGCGTGGGTTATGGAGCGAAACCATGGATAATGAGATTATCGTCTTACTGGTCGCGTTCAGTTACTTAGCTCTGCTGTTTTTAATAGCCGCTTGGGGAGATAAACGTGCAGAGCAAGGTCGCTCTTTAATCAACTCATCCACTGTATATGCTTTATCGATTGCCGTTTATTGCACCGCTTGGACCTTTTACGGCAGTGTTGGACGAGCGGCAGAAGCAGAACCCAGCTTTTTGCTGATCTACTTGG
>SLCQ01000191.1 GCA_007125745.1 Nitrincola sp. | reverse complement strand
GGAGCCCGCTCACTGGTTTTACTAGGAAGCGGTAACCTTCGCTCCTTGGTGGTTCTCTTACTCTTAGGCATCAGTGCCTATGTCACTATGAGTGGCTTGCTAGCCTATCCGCGTATCGACCTTGAAGCACTGACGCAAAGTCGGCTCCCTTCAACATCGATTGATGGTTTGTTGGCACTAACCTTTCTTTCTGACACCGCTGCCAAACTCATCACACTGGCTATCTTTGCAGGCTTGTTACTATTTTTTGCATTAAAAAATCCGACCCTGCGCAGAACACCTAAAGAGTGGATCGGTGGCTGTGTTATCGGCCTATTAATCACCCTAAGCTGGTGGGTCACCGGTTATGTAGGTGCGGATGATTTTGAACCCGTACGCCTAGCCTCTTTTACCTTTGTGGCTCCCGTTGGTGACACGTTACAATATGCGATGCTATCCAGCGGTATGCCGCTGAGCTTTGCCATTGTTTTGGTACTGGGCGTCATTATAGGTAGTTTTATTCGGGCGAGTATCGCACAAGAGTTTAAATGGCAGGGCTTTGACTCACCCACGCAAATGCAACGCAGTATTACAGGTGCCATATTAATGGGCATCGGAGGTGTCTTATCACTCGGATGTACATTAGGGCAAGGAGTCAGCGGTTTTTCAACCTTGGCAATTAGCAGCTTAGGTGCCTTGCTGGGGATACTTTTAGGCGCTAAAGCAGGTCTATGGATCGACAATAACCGTAAAATTTAATTATTACATGATTAAAAGCTCAATCAATCGATCAGGATATTCACATGCGTAGTTTACTGTTGCTTGGATTCATATTAACTATGACCTTTTCTGTTAATGCATCATCTGATTGGCGCCATTTTCCAGCCGTTGCCGAGCGCTTAGGCAACCAATCGCCTACAGAAGCAGGTATTGATCTGAATATCCCTCTGGTAATTGATGACGGAAGCTCAGTTAACCTAAAGGTATCGTTTAATGGGTCACTGGCAAATGAGGAATATTTATCTCGCCTTTGGATTTTGGCAGATAAAAACCCAAATCCTGATGTGATTGACTTTGAACTATCTCAGGCCATTCCTAAAGTTGAGTTAACCACCCGCATTCGTCTTGGCGAAAGTCAAACCGTGTATGCACTGGCACAGAGCAATCAGGGCAATTTTTGGCTGACTTCGAAAGATGTTCGTGTCACCGTAAGCGGATGTTTAATGGGCAATGAGGAACCTCAAGCTGACATAGCTATGACACAGCCGCGTGTTGCTTTACCTCGCAATCCCACTCCAGGCAATGCCGCTGAACTTCGCACCATGATTAACCACCCAATGGAAACCGGTTTTCGTGAAGATGGTCAAGGCGGCTATATTCCACAACAATTAGTAAAGTCATTGAACGTAACCCAGGCAGGAAATCCTGTCATCGACATTAACTTTCACACAGGCACTTCAGCAAATCCATTTGTGGCTTTTTTTACGGATCAGTTTAGTGACCTAACTTTTACCTGGACAGATCAACATGGAGCACAGGTCACGGAGACACGCTAATTGAGTTACTTCAGCTTACTCAATTTTCGATACAGAGTCCGTTCGCTCACGCCTAACTGCTCTGCCAATGCACGATTATCGCCTTTAAACTTAGCCGAAATTCGTTGCAAGTAATAACGTTCTAATTGATCTAGAGGAATCACTTCATCCAGAGCAATCCCACTGATAGAAACAGATGATGAGATCTGCTCATCAGACTCAAGACACTCTTGCGGTAAATGTTGAACACCAATGCGATCATCATCCGCTAACAACATACCTCTTTCCAGTATATTTCGAAGCTCTCTGATATTGCCGGGAAAAGCATAATCACGCAGGACCCGCAATGCAGCCTCAGTGACGGTATAGCTTTCTCCGCCAGGGATACGTGCCAGCAAGGAGTTTATCAGTAGCTCTAAATCTTCCGATCGATCAGCTAAGGTGGGCAACACTACAGGAAAGGCAGAGATACGATAATATAGATCCTGCCGAAACCTCCCCTCTTCTACCATTTTCTTTAAGTTACGGTGCGTAGCACAAACCAAGCGAAAATCGGCATGCTGTGGTTCGATACCACCGACAGTACGATAGGTACCCGTTTCAATTAGCCGTAACAACTTAACCTGTTGCGGTAGCGGAATTTCACCAATTTCATCCAGAAAAAGCGTGCCCCCCCTAGCTGCTTCAATCAGCCCTTTTTTTCGTCCAACGGCACCCGTAAATGCACCGCGCTCATGGCCAAATAGCTCACTTTCAAACAAGGACTCTGTTAGACCTGAGCACTCCACCGTAATAAAGGGGCCACGTGCCCGTGCGCTACCGTCATGAACAGCTCTTGCCGCTAGCTCTTTACCACTTCCAGATTCACCTAAGAGTAATACCGTAATTCCAGAAGGTGCCGCACGACGAAGCATCTCTAACATTTTCGAAAAAGCATGTGAACGACCCACCATGCCATCGCCTTCACCGGGTGTCGCTCGTGCCTCCTTGACCAAATGCATAATTTCAAGATAACCGATCAGATTACCATCAGCATCTTTAACAGGGTTCATCTCTACATCAACATGTTCCTCACCTTTAGGAGTATTGTGAAGATGCAAAACACGTTGACGTTGACCACTTTCCTGGCATCGTTTTAGCGGACAAGACTCTCCCGCTTGATCACAAGGGACGGCGTAACCATGAGAGACATCAAAGCAGGTGCGGCCAATAACCGCATCTCCCTCACCATATATGGATCGATAAGCCTGGTTGCATGCCAGAATTTCATAATCTAACGAAATAATCGTAGCCGGCTCTTGAATAACGTCTAGCAATGTTGCCAGCTCTGGTAACGATACCTGTTTATCTGGAACCTTTAATTCAGTCATATTAGCCTGCCACTCCAAAACTGTCACATCTGTCATATATGACAGTTAATTATGCACAAAGTGTGACGATATGTCACATTTACCCCTAGATTTTATCCGGTTAATATCACATCTAACTGCCTTATATGGCATGTATATCAAATAGTAATAATTTAATAACTTTTTTGAAAAAAATTGGCACAAAAACTGCCTAGAACCCACTGAACCAATTTAACTTACGCAGTATCAGAGGAATTCGTATGGTTACTGAAGCGGTCGTAGACCTCTCTCGTCTACAATTCGCCTTGACAGCGATGTACCACTTTCTGTTTGTTCCACTCACGATTGGCTTAGCGTTTATGCTTGCCATTATGGAATCAGTCTACGTGATGACTGGCAAGCAGATCTATAAAGATATGACAAAATTCTGGGGAAAGCTCTTCGGAATTAACTTTGCCCTAGGTGTTACCACCGGGTTAACCATGGAGTTCCAGTTTGGAACCAACTGGTCATACTACTCACACTATGTTGGAGATGTCTTTGGCGCCCCCCTCGCCATTGAAGGCCTGATGGCTTTTTTCCTTGAGTCTACCTTTGTAGGACTGTTCTTTTTTGGCTGGGAGCGCCTTAGCAAAGTTAAACATTTAATGGTTACCTGGCTGGTCGCACTTGGATCCAATTTTTCAGCATTATGGATTTTAGTCGCCAACGGCTGGATGCAACATCCAGTGGGTGCAGAATTTAACTATGAAACCATGCGTATGGAGATGACCAGCTTTGTAGACCTGGTCATGAACCCCGTTGCACAGGTTAAATTTGTTCATACCGTATCTGCAGGCTATGTCACCGCAGCGGTATTTGTATTAGCGGTGAGTTCATACTACTTGCTTAAGGGGCGCGATATTGCATTTGCTAAACGCTCTTTTGCAGTCGCTTCAGCATTTGGCTTAGCTGCTTGCTTGTCTGTCATTTTACTTGGCGACGAGTCAGGCTATGAACTAGGCGATGTGCAAAAAACTAAGTTAGCGGCCATAGAGGCTGAATGGGAAACTCATCCAGCACCAGCGGCATTCACTCTATTTGGCATCCCTAATAGTGAAGAGATGCGCACTGATTATGCCATTAAAATTCCTTATGCCCTCGGTTTGATTGCAACTCGCTCTACGACTGAAGAAGTACGCGGCATTAAAGACTTGATCGCCGACCACGAGATTCGTATCCGCAACGGTATGGTTGCCTATGAGTTACTTCAAAAAATGAGAGCAGGAGAAGCGACTGACGCAGAAAGAGAAGCCTTTGATGAAAAGAAAGTCGACCTAGGCTACGGCTTACTGCTTCAACGCTATACAGCCAATATCGTCGACGCAACTGAAGAACAGATTCAAATGGCCGCCCAGGACACCATTCCGGCAGTCGGTCCACTCTTTTGGGCTTTCCGAATCATGGTTGCATCAGGCTTTTGGATGCTACTGCTCTTCGTCCTATGCTTCTACTACACCGCCAAACGAACCGCTTGGAACAAACCTTGGTTACTTAAAGCGGCACTATTTACGCTACCGGTGCCTTGGATTGCTTCAGAAGCCGGATGGTTTGTTGCGGAGTTTGGCCGCCAGCCCTGGGCAGTCGGTGAAATTTTGCCCACCTTTAATGCTGTGTCGGTGCTTACTGCCAATGAAATATGGTTAAGCCTTTCACTCTTTATTATCTTCTACACGATTTTGATCATTATCGAAGTCTTCCTAATGCAACACTTTATCCGTAAGGGACCCAGTAGCTTACACACTGGTCGTTATCATTTTGAACAAGATGATGATCAATACGACCCAGAGCACTCACCCCAAACGGTAAAAGCATGAGCAAAGCGCAGGAGTATTGAAAATGATCTTTGATTACGAAATGTTAAAGCTGATCTGGTGGATCTTGATCGGAGTGCTGTTAATAGGCTTTGCCGTCACCGACGGGTTTGATATGGGTGGCTTAGCCATTCTGCCACTGGTTGCCAAAACCGATGATGAGCGTCGTGTTGTCATCAACACCATGGCGCCACATTGGGATGGTAACCAAGTGTGGTTTATCACAGCGGGCGGCGCACTTTTCGCCGCCTGGCCTTTGGTATATGCAGCCGCTTTTTCAGGGCTATACTGGGCGATGCTATTGGTTCTCTTTGCCATGTTTCTTCGTCCAGTCGGTTTTGACTACCGCTCCAAAATGCAAGATCAGCGCTGGCGTGATGCTTGGGACTGGGCACTGGTCGTTGGCGGAGCAGTACCTGCATTAGTATTTGGCATTGCATTCGGCAATCTGTTGCAAGGTGTTCCATTCCAATACGATGAACTGATACGTCCATCCTATCACGGAAGCTTCTTTGCGCTACTAAATCCCTTTGCCTTGCTATGCGGAATCGTAAGCTTATCCATGCTTTGCCTTCATGGCGCCACCTGGGTACAAATGCGAACTCATGAAGCAGTAGAAGCCCGCTCAAGGCTCTATGCAAGAATCTTTGCACTGATCTGCTTCATCACCTTTGCTTTAGCGGGGCTGTGGCTGACCGTTGGCATCGAGGGATACCAAATTGTCTACATGCCTGCAACAGATGCAGTCTCAAACCCTACCCTTAAAGAGGTTGTGAGAGCAGAAGGCGCTTGGCTAGGTAATTACGTCAACTACCCAGTAACCATGATCGCCCCAGCACTTGGATTTATAGGCCTAATCGGAGCCTATCTTTTTGCCAGCGCTCACAAAGCGGCTTTAGCCTTTTTGTTTAGCGCATTGGGTATTACAGGGATTATCCTCACCGCGGGCATTTCAATGTTCCCATTCGTTATGCCATCAAGCTTAGTTCCAAATCACAGTTTGACTTTATGGGACGCTGCATCTGGTGCCTATACACTGATGGTGATGACCTGGGCTGCGATCATCTTTGTACCCATCATTCTGGGTTACACCTTTTGGTGTTACCGTGCCCTGTGGAGCAAGATCGGCGTCAGCTTTATTAAAGAAAACAACCATTCACTTTATTGAGGTGTTAAACAATGTGGTATTTCGCGTGGATTTTAGGCGTACTGCTCGCCTGCGCTTTTGGCATCATCAATGTGATGTGGCTGGAAGCCGAAGAAGAGTTTGATCAGGAGTAAGGCTCTCTCCCCCAAAGGCATCCTCGGGTGCCTTTTTATTTCCTGCATACAGAGACAGGTAAAGATGGACAAAATATTAGTATTCACTTATATTTAGTATCATTCATCTAACTTTTTATTGATCACTCAAATTATGGAGCCATAATATGTCTTTAGATCGCATGGTATTCGCCTTTGCTGGCACCTTTATCTTAATCAGCCTGTTACTAGCACACTTTGTGAGTCCTATGTGGCTATGGTTTACAGCCTTTGTGGGCGCCAATATGCTACAAACCGCCTTTACAGGTTTCTGCCCTCTGGTAATTATATTGAAAAAAATGGGGGTTAAGCCCGGCCAGGCCTTTAATTAAATCAGCAGAATAGGGGTTGTTGCGTCATCGTGACAATTCCCCTTTTTTTGCATTCTCCCCTTTACACCTGCGCTTGACTCATAGATGATTTGTAAAGTCGATTTAAACGCATCAGCAGGTGGTTATACATGAGTAATCCCAAGCACACCTTGTTTTGGATGACACTGTTTCTGGGTATCGTCATCGGTATCTGTGCCTTAATCTATATCCCGCTTCAGACTGCCTTCATGGCCAACTGGGTATTTAACTCACTGATTTTAGCTGTCCTACTGATCGGTATTGGCATTACATATCGTCAAGTTTTTTTACTTTTTCCTGAGATCAGATGGGTCGCTCAATTTCGTACTGGCCGCATGGGACTATCCGTCACTCAAGAGCCACGCTTATTAAAACCCCTGGCTCGCCAACTTGGTGAAGACTACAAACGTGACAGGTTTAGCCTATCAGCACTGTCATTACGGACGGTATTGGATGGCATCAGGACACGTCTGGATGAGCAACGCGAAATCACGCGATATTTTATCAGTTTACTCATATTTTTGGGTTTATTGGGTACCTTCTGGGGGCTCCTAGGCACCATTAACGCAGTCGGCCAGGTCATCATTAACCTAGATATGCAACAAAGCAATTTTGCAGAGGTGTTTGGCAGTCTGCAATCTGGCCTGTTAACACCTCTGGAAGGAATGGGCACCGCTTTCAGTTCATCATTACTAGGGCTAGGTGGCTCGCTACTACTGGGGTTTCTGGATATTCAAGCAGGTCATGCGCAAAACCGTTTCTATGACGGATTAGAAGAATGGCTAACAGGTGTCACACACCTAGTTGAGAAGGCGCATCAGCAAGGTAAAACACCGCCCGTGCTTACAGACGACTGGGATTATGAATTCTCAGGATTAGACACCCTAAGAGAAATAGAAAAGCTGAGAGAAGAAAATGCGCAATTAGCGGCCAAACTAGCTGAACAGGATAAACGCTAATGCTTGGATCGGGTCGTCGCCAACGCAGTCAAATTAACGCCTGGCCTGGCTACGTCGATGCGTTATCGGCACTCTTAATGCTGGTCATTTTCATGCTAATGATCTACATGGTCAGCCAGCTATATCTATCGCAGACTCTATCTGACCGTGACTCTGAGCTGGCTAATCTCAACCAGCGTCTGAATGAAATATCACGACTGTTGATGCTAGAAGAGCAACGGAGCGAGCAACTTGCTGCCGAATTGACTAGTTTACGATCTGCCTATCAACAAAGTCTTTCACGTGAAGAAGCCATGCAACAAGCATTGGATAGCTTACTGGGAGACTTATCCGAATCAGAAGAAGCTCGACAAATAATCAGTGCGCGTGCAACTAACCTTGAAGAACAAATAGAGCAAGAACGCCGTGCATTTGCGCATATACAAAGTGTGCTAGCTGATCAGGAAAGTTCTTTACGCGAAGAACAACAACTTTCAGCCTCACAACAGGATTTTATTATAGAGCTAACACAACGAATTGATGCACTTCAAGAGCAATTAAAGCAGATCAGCGCAGCCCTTCAGCTACAAGAAACGCTTGTCGCAGAGCGTGATGCAGAAATTGCTGGTTTAGGCCAACGTCTTAATCGACTGTTAGCGGAACGCGTAAATGAGCTGGAGCGCTACCAATCCGAGTTTTTTAGACGCTTACGCGGCCTGCTAGAAGACAACGACAATATCAGAGTGGTGGGTGATCGCTTCTTATTGCCCTCAGAGCTGTTTTTTGCCTCTGGCGCGGCAGAAGTTGGTCCAGAAGGCAGAGCTGAGTTAGATAAGCTGGCCGAACTCTTACTGGAAATTGCCGCTACCATTCCTGAGGATATCGACTGGGTACTTCAAATTGAAGGACATACAGACCGCATCCCCATTAACACACCTGCATTCCCCTCTAATTGGGAACTCTCGACTGCACGCGCCGTATCCGTGGTTCGTTACTTAGCATCGCAAGGTGTTCCCGAGCAACGACTGGCGGCAGCAGGCTTTGGTGAGTTTTCACCTATTGATACAGGCACTTCAGCTGAAGCGCTACAACGTAATCGCCGTATTGAGATCAAACTCACCAATCGATAAATAGATAATTTAGCTATATAACTTTAATATACCAATATTAAAAACTGGTTAATCTTATATTTTGGATGAATTTCGTTTTAATTATCCACCTATACAGCGATTTATACATCTTCTGCTAGAATAAAGTGATGATAAAAAATTGACCCCTAGCAGGAGATCAGAATGTCGCAGGAAACCATTGTACTTGGAGCAGGAATCGTTGGTGTTAGTGTCGCTTGGCATCTTTTGAAAAGAGGACGCAAGGTACTACTGATTGATCGTCGCGCTCCTGGCTTGGAAACCTCTTACGGAAATGCGGGACTCATCCAACGCGAAGCAGTGGCTCCGTATGCCTTCCCACATGATCTGAAAACGCTATTAAGAGTCATACCAAACCAAAGCATAGATATCCGATACCGCACCTTAGGCATGCTCTCTGCTGCTAGCCCATTATTAAAGTATTATTTAAACTCTTTTCCTAATCGCTACAACAAAATCGTTCCTGAGTATGCCTCTATCATTGCATTATCCACTCAAGAACACGCACCAATGATAGAAGCGGCTAACTGTGAAAGCTTAGTTCAGAAAAACGGTTGGCTAGAACTCTACCGCACAGAATCTGAACTCGCTGAACGATGGAAACAAGCGCAAGAAAACAGACAATACGGTGTTGAATCAGAACGACTCAATCGTGCACAGCTAGATGAAATTCAACCCGGATTATCACCTGACATTTGCGGTGCCGTTCATTGGCAAAACACATGGTCTGTCGAGTCACCCGGCGATTTAGTGCAATCCTATGCTAGAGCCTTTGAAGAAGCTGGCGGCGAATTTTTAGAAGCTGAATTGAAAGATTTTTCCAAGCAAGGCGAGCACTGGAAGGTGAACACGTCTAAAGGTACTCATGAAGCCGCTGAAGTCGTTGTCGCCCTGGGTCCTTGGGCACAGAAATATTTAGCACCCTTGGATTATCAGTTCCCATTATTTCTTAAACGCGGCTATCACATGCATTATAAACAGCCAGATACCAAGGCTAGTCTTAATTACTGGATCATGGATGCTGAAAAAGGCTATCTACTTGAACCGATGAGAAATGGGATTCGCTTAACCACAGGGGCTGAACTTGCAGACCTTAATGCACCACCTTCCTATGGACAGCTGGAAAAGGCAGAAAAAGAAGGCCGTAAACTGTTCCCCTTTGGTGAGCGTGTTGAAGCTGAACCCTGGAAAGGTGCGCGCCCCTGTTTACCCGATATGAAGCCAATTATTGGTCCAGCGCCTAAACATAAAGGCTTATGGCTTGCATTTGGGCATGGGCATCAAGGTTTCACCCTAGGCCCTGCAACAGGTCGCTTACTGGGCGAAATGATGGATGGCGAAACACCCGCCATCGATATGAAACCTTTCCGCGCAGAACGTTTCTAAACTTCGGATAAAAATTCAATAGCCCAATTTTGCGTTATTGCGTAAAATTGGGTTAAGTTTTTTAAATCCTTTAGCCACAATACAGGACTCTACCGATGGGTCGCGCCTACCAAAACCGCAAAGAATCCATGGCCAAAACGGCCGATCAAAAAACCAAAATCTACAGTAAATACGCACGTGAAATCTATGTATGTGCTAAGTCTGGTGGAACCGACCCCACCGGTAATTTGACCCTTCGCGGCATGATGGAACGCGCTAAAAAAGATCAGGTCCCCGCACACGTTATCGACAAAGCCTTAGATAAAGCCAAAGGCAGTGGTGGTGAAGACTTCTCGGTAGCACGTTATGAAGGCTTTGGACCTGGTAACTGCATGGTTATCGTGGAGTGTCTAACCGATAACCCAAACCGCACCTTTGGTGATGTTCGCCACTGCTTTACCAAAACCAAGTGCAAAATTGGCACCCAAGGCAGTGTGAGTCACATGTTTGATCACTGTGCTATCTTCGCCTTCAAACATGACGACGAAGAAGCTGTTCTTGAAGCCTTGATGGATGGTGGTGTCGATGTGACTGACATTGAGAACGAAGACGGGATGATCACCGTTTTTGCACCACACACCGAATATGCAAGTGCTAAACAGGCCTTAACCGCCGCGTTTGGTGAAATCGATTTTGAAGCCGATGCAATTCAGTTCTTAGCACAAACCACAACTGAAATCAGTGAAGAAGATCAACCCATGTTTGATCGCTTTATTGATCTATTAAATGATTTAGACGACGTGCAGAATATTTATCACAACGTTGCTTAATTTTTAGAGAAACCTACTTAGATATCCTGCCTTAAACAGAAAGGATATCAATCCTCTCTATCATCTGCACAGCAGGCTTCTGCTGGCTTTGTGGCTCTTCATCCCAATCATCAGGTACAATTCCGTGCGCATGACCAAGTTGAAGGTTCTTAAAGTCGAAGAGTTCAGCATCCGCTAAATGTGACGGCACGACGTTGCACAAAGAGCGGAACATGGTTTCGATCCGGCCAGGATGAGTTTTATCCCAGCTCTGGAGCATCTCTTTAATGACTTGGCGTTGAAGATTTTCTTGTGAACCGCACAGGTTGCAAGGAATAATCGGGAAACCGCGTAGTTCTGCATATTCAGCAATATCTTTCTCACGGGCGTAAGCCAGTGGGCGAATCACCATATTCTTGCCAT
>SLCQ01000247.1 GCA_007125745.1 Nitrincola sp. | reverse complement strand
TTATCGCGCCTAACTACCTAAGCACCGAAGAGGATCGAAAAGTCGCTGCACAAAGCTTGAGGCAGGTGCGTGACATCGTTTCTCAACCGGCGATGCAGGTTTACCAGCCTGAAGAGTGGCGACCCGGCTTGCAGTATCAGACAGACGAAGAGTTAGCCAAGTTAGCAGGTGATATCGCGACCACCATCTTTCATCCGGTCGGTACCGCAAAAATGGGTCGAGATGATGACCCTATGGCGGTGGTCGATTCGCACCTGCGCGTCAGAGGCGTGAAAGGACTGCGGGTGGTGGATGCCAGTGTGATGCCATTGATTACCAGTGGTAACACCAACTCACCGACCTTGATGATTGCTGAAAAAGCGGCAGGGTGGATTCTGAACTCTGAATAAGAAAGCACATTGAAAACCTATATCCAACCATTAAAAAAATAACAAGGTGGAACTGCAATGAGTATTCATACTAAGCCCAATGACAGTATTGATATGCGGGTGTTTGTGCCCTCAATTTCAATTATTATTGGTCTCATCTTACCAATTCTGCTTTTCCCTGAAGCAGGACCTAAAATGGTCAGTGCGGCGTTTAGCTTTGCAACTGGCAACTTTGGCTGGCTCTACATGATTGCAGGGTTAGCTGTTGTAGTATTTCTGATCGGACTTGCCTTTAGTAAATACGGTAATGTCAGGCTCGGCAGTGCTGATGATAAACCCGAGTTTTCCTACTTCAGCTGGGTTGCGATGATCTACGCAGGGGGTATCGGTATCGCGATTGTGAACTGGGCTTGGGTAGAACCCATCTATTATTACACCAGCCCTCCTTTTGGTATCGAAGCGGCTTCAGATGCGGCAGCTGAATGGGCGCTTACTTATGGGCAGTTTCACTGGGGGTTAACACCTTGGGCATTTTACTGCCTGCCAGCGATTCCAATTGCTTATTCCATGTACATCAGAAATCAGCCGGGTATCCGACTATCGGTTGCTTCTAGAGGGGTGCTGGGTCGACATGCTGATGGGTGGGGTGGTTCACTTTTAGATGCCATTGTTGTCTTCGGTATTGTCGGTGGTGTGGGTACATCACTGGGTCTGGCGGTACCTCTGGTATCGCAGCTGATTGGTGGCCTCTTTGGTATTGCGCCTTCATTTATGTTGGATGTGTTGGTGCTCGGTATCTGGACGGCTATCTTCACCACCAGTGTTTGGTTTGGTTTAGCGAAAGGGATTCGTATCCTTTCCGATATCAACGTCATATTGGCCTCAAGCCTGTTGGCCTTCACTTTCTTGGTGGGTAACTCCCTGTTTATGATTGAAGGGGCGGTAAATAGTTTTGGTCAAATGACCTCTAACTTTATCACCATGAGTCTTTGGACAGACCCTGTCAGTCAAGGCACCTTTTCAAAGGACTGGACCGTGTTCTATTGGGCTTGGTGGATCGCCTATGCACCAATGATGGGATTGTTTGTTGCGAGAATTTCCCGTGGTCGCACTATTCGAGAGTTGATTATCGCTGAGCTGGTGTTTGGATCTTTAGGTTGCTGGATGTTCTTTGCCGTCTGGGGCGGCTATGCACTGGATCTTCAGATTTCAGGAACACTGGATGTCGCGACGATTCTAGCGGATGGTGGTATTCCTGCTGCAGTCCAAGCCATTCTGGATACACTTCCTATGTCATGGTTGGTCACTCTGATCTTTGTCATCCTGTGCTTTATCTTCCTAGCGACCACACTGGACAGTGCTGCCTATGTTTTGGCGTCTGTTACCACTCGCAAGTTGTCAGGCTATCAGGAACCAAAGCGTTCAACTCGTCTGATATGGGCATTCTTAATAGCAGGTGTTGGTATTGTACTGATTCAAATGGGTGGACTGCGTCCAGTACAGACCTCAACCATTGTCGTAGCACTGCCAATGATTCCTGTGCTTTTAGTGTTGGCTTGGTCGCTGATGCGTTGGCTGAAAGAGGATTTCGGTAAGAAAACAGAAGAGCCTCACCTTGTCTTTGATGAAGAAACCTCTGCATCAAAATAAATTAACAGCAGATGGGCTGTGATCAGCCCATTCTTTTTGACTGTGTAGGGTTGAAAAAAATGTCTAATAAGTCTCAATCTCTGTTACCGCTCAAAGATGTGAAAGTGATCGATTTTGGTCAATACATGGCAGGCCCAGCTGTTGCGATGATATTGGCTGATATGGGTGCCACCGTGATTCATGTTGACCCTCCGGGTGGCCCGCTTTGGAAAACGCCTGCGAATGCAACACTAAATCGAAACAAGTTATGTGTTTCCATCGATTTAAAAAGCCCTGAAGGGCTTGATAATGCTCTTCAGTTAATTGAAGAAGCGGATATTGTTGTCGAAAGCTTTAGGCCCGGTGTGATGAAAAGATTAGGGATCGATTTTGAAGCGATTCGAAAAGAAAAGCCGGATCTTATTACGTTATCGATACCCGGGTTTGCTTCGAATGATGAACTCAGACGGGATTGGCGGGCGTTTGAGAGCGTTATTGCCGCTAATTCGGGGGTCTTTACCGATATGGGTCTGAACCGAGTGCTGATGGGAATTAATCCTTCATTTTCACCCTTACCGCTGGCATCTGCATACGGCACTATGTTGGCAGCATCAGCAACGGTGCTGGCTTTGCAAGCACGTGAAAGAACAGGCTTAGGTGATCAAATTGAGGTGCCTTTAGCTGCCGCTTTAATGGAGGGGTTGAGCTATAACTCAATTAAAATCGATAACTACCCAGAGCGCTATAAAACGCAACGTGAACAAGAGATTGAACGTAGACGGATCGAAGGTTTACCGATGAATCTCAGCTACGATGAGTTGCAAGAGCTACTAGATCCCTTCTATCGTAAATGAGATGGACCCACCCACTTTGTGCCAAGATTGGTTTTCAACGATCAATCAAGTACGGCATCCAAGTA
>SLCQ01000213.1 GCA_007125745.1 Nitrincola sp. | reverse complement strand
TCAGCAAAATTGATATAGATTTGTGCTTTGCGTACCGCACGGTCATTATTAAAAGGCTCTTGTTTTGGTCGTGTGCGGTCAGTGGTATCTTTTATTTTACTGACCTCAGTCATGAGTTCTGAGTCAGGCGCTAAAACACCTATCTCCTCGATGAGTGACAAGGCATGCTGATTGAGCTTATCAATGATATCGCCTCGACAGTTGATCTCTTTGAGCACAGATAAAGCGTTTAGCGTATGTTCTGATTGCTCCTTAAGCCATTTTAGACGCGAGTTACGATACTCTCTCTCACGCTCTCTGGAGGTGATAACGTAATTTACAGATAGCGCGGCTAAGCCTAAAGCAGCAATAAGAAAAACATATAACAGGTTGTTACTTAGCATTAGATTTGGCACTCTGTTTAGGTAAGTGGATGCAAACTCGCTATTTTGACAGCCTATTTTAAGCTCTGTTATGACTATTATGGCCATTTTTACGTAAAGTTAAACACTAACATTGTAACGGTTTAACTTGACCCGGTAAGTCTCAACACTTATATATGCACGTTATTTTCCGGCGCATCGAGAAATTAAGGAATCGATTGAATGGGCAAAACCCTTGTAATTGTGGAGTCACCCGCCAAGGCCCGCACCATAAACAAATATCTTGGTAGTCAGTATGTGGTCAAATCCAGCGTAGGCCATATTCGTGATTTACCTACCAGCGGTAGTGGCTCATCGACATCTGATCCTAAAGAGCGTGCTAAGTTAGCAGCGCAAACTCGAAAGTTATCTGCTGAAGAAAAAGCGGTTTATCGTAAGAAAAAATCTCATGAACAGCTCATTAAACGCATGGGGATTGATCCTGACCATGGTTGGGATGCTCGCTATGAGATTCTTCCAGGTAAAGAAAAAGTCGTTGATGAATTAAAAAAACTTGCGGCCAATGCGGATGAAATTTATCTGGCAACGGATTTGGATAGAGAAGGGGAAGCCATAGCTTGGCACTTGCGAGAAGCTATTGGTGGAGACGACACACGCTTTAAACGAGTTGTCTTTAATGAAATCACCAAAAAGGCGATTAAAGAAGCCTTTAAAGATCCCGGTGATTTAGTCATGAGTCGGGTCAATGCGCAACAAGCCCGTCGCTTTTTAGACCGAGTTGTGGGTTACATGGTGTCCCCTTTACTTTGGGAGAAAGTAGCGAGAGGGCTCTCTGCCGGTCGCGTTCAATCCGTCGCGGTTAAGTTGATTGTAGATCGCGAACGTGAAATCAGAGCATTTATTCCAGAAGAGTATTGGGAAGTATTTGCCGCAACCCATAGTCAGGAAGGTAAAGCATTAAAGCTTCAAGTGGTGCGTCATGGCGATCAGCCTTTCAGACCGACCAGTGAAGAAGAAACACTAAAACAAATCTCGCTTTTAGAGAAGTCCGATTACGTTATTACCGGTCGAGAAGATCGAGCCACTAGTAGTAAACCGACGGCACCCTTTATCACATCCACTTTACAACAAGCGGCCAGCACTCGTTTAGGTTTTGGTGTTAAGAAAACCATGATGATGGCGCAACGTCTCTATGAAGCTGGCTACATCACTTATATGCGAACGGATTCGACGAATTTGAGTGAAGATGCTGTTGCAACCTGTCGAGAGTATATCAACACCCATTTTGGTGAGCGGTACCTACCTGAACAAGCGGTTCGCTACAGCAGTAAAGAGGGAGCGCAGGAAGCACATGAGGCGATTCGTCCCTCTGATGTTAACGTGACCGCTGACTCGTTGAGTGCAATGGAAACCGATGCGGAACGTCTGTATGACCTGATTCGTCGCCAATTTTTAGCCTGTCAAATGACACCGGCTCAATACACCAGCACTCGTATTACCGTTAATGCGGGTGAGTTTGAACTGTCTGTTAAAGGTCGTATCTTACGTTTTGATGGTTATACGCGAGTGATGCCACCACGTGGTAAGAATGATGAAGATATTATTCTTCCAGACTTGAAAAAAGGGGACCGGTTGAAATTAGAGTCATTAGATCCCAAACAACATTTTACGCGTCCGGCGCCACGTTTCACCGAAGCGAGTTTGGTGAAAGAATTGGAAAAAAGAGGCATAGGTCGACCATCTACCTATGCATCTATTATTTCGACAATACAAGATCGGGGTTATGTTCAAGTTCAGAACCGTCGGTTTTATGCCCTGAAAATGGGCGATATTGTTACGGAACGATTGAATGAAAGCTTTTCAGATCTGATGGATTACAGCTTTACGGCTAGGATGGAAACCTATTTAGACGAAGTGGCGCGGGGTGATTTAGAGTGGAAAGAACTACTCGATCGTTTCTATGCAGACTTTGCGAAAGCCTTGGAACAGGCGCAAGATACTGAGCAAGGTATGCGACCCAATACACCCACGCCAACTGACATCGACTGTCCAGAGTGTGGGCGTCATATGATGATCAGAACGGGAAGTACGGGTGTTTTCCTAGGCTGTTCTGGATACAACTTACCGCCTAAAGAGCGTTGCAAATGCACCATTAACCTGATTCCTGGAGATGAGGTGGTGAGTGCTGATGAGGACGATGAAGCTGAGTCACGAATCCTGCGAAATAAGCATCGTTGCAAACTGTGTGGCACAGCGATGGACTCTTATCTGCTAGATGAGAATCGAAAGTTACATATTTGCGGTAATAACCCGGATTGTGCTGGATTTGAAATAGAACAAGGCCACTTTAAAATCAAAGGGTATGATGGCCCTACGATCGAGTGCGATAAATGTGGCTCAGATATGCAATTGAAAACGGGGCGCTTCGGCAAGTTCTTTGGTTGTACCAACAGCGAATGTAAGAACACTCGTAAATTACTGCGTAATGGCGAACCCGCTCCCCCTAAAATGGATCCGGTGCCTATGCCAGAGTTGGCCTGTGAAAAGGTAGACGATACCTATGTCTTACGTGATGGTGCCAGCGGCCTGTTTTTAGCCGCGAGTCAATTTCCCAAAAAGCGTGAAACACGTGCTCCTTTAATAAAGGAACTGTTGCCGCATCAATCTGAAATAGATCCTAAATATGAGTTTTTGTTTAGTGCACCTGTTGAAGATGATCAGGGAAATCTCACGATTGTGCGCTAT
Organism: Nitrincola sp.; assembly: GCA_007125745.1. Lineage (GTDB taxonomy): Bacteria > Pseudomonadota > Gammaproteobacteria > Pseudomonadales > Balneatricaceae > Nitrincola. Next base: position 7,979 of record SLCQ01000213.1, on the reverse strand, counting down.
AGTCGCAAGACCAAAGAGCAGTATGTGATGACGGAGTTTGAAGGTAAGGCTACTGGATGGCGTGCTTTTTATGATAATGGACGCTGGGTCATTGAACAGGCTAAAAAGCGTACATCAAAAGCTAAATGAATCTGCTTAACCACAAAACTCCCTGGAGGGGATAATGAGTGAAGTATACCTTGCTCGTACCAATCAAAAGCTAAACTTTGCGCGTTTACACTTAGAAGCGTTACAAGCCGCTCAAAACTCTAATAGCTGGAGTAAGCATGCATTGATAGAGTCCTATCAAGAGTCAGTGCTTTTCCATTTGATGTCCGCATACAGTGCATTACTGAGAGAGATTGCAGAACGTTATCAAGTGGATGTTGAATCGATTAAAGAGCTTTCGGACTTAGAGAGGGGCTTTGACCAATCCGGCTATGAATCACCAGAGCTTAATCAACTATTGCAACTAGAAGCTGATGCAGATAACTGGCTTCATCAGTTGCAACAGGCCTATCACGCCTGTTGGAAAGCTGTAGATAAAGAGAACTCGGCCTCGGTTGCAAGTCAATCCGAAATACAGGTGATGCAGGTAAACCCTAACCATGCGAGCGATAAAGACGTATTTGCTGAATACCAAACATGGCTAGGAAATATGCGCCAGTTGGTTGAAAAGCTACGTGAGGGCATGCAGGAGTGGTAGTCACTCCTGCTCATCTTAACTCAAGCCATTAACTTACCTAGCTCCCTTGGCGAATCACACCGACGCCTAGACCTTCTATTTCTAGGTCATCAATGGTTAAGTCAAGTTCAATAGGTGCAAACTCTTCATTTTCAGCAATCAGGCTGACTTGATGACCATTACGTTGAAAACGTTTGACCGTCACTTCATCGCCGATGCGTGCCACAATAATTTGGCCATTACGTACTTCACGCGTCTGATGAACAGCGAGTAGATCACCATCCATAATACCGACGTTTTTCATACTCATCCCTCGCACTCTTAACAGGTAATCTGCTCTGGGATGAAAAAAGTTGGGTGCTATCTGGCATCGCTCCTCTATGTGTTCAATCGCCAATATAGGCGAGCCTGCGGCAACAGAGCCGACTAAAGGTAACCCTGTATCCTCATTTTCAGCTGTCGGTTCCTCTGGTAAACGTATACCCCTAGAGGTGTTTTGAATGATTTCAATAGCGCCTTTTCGTTGCAGGGCTTTTAGGTGTTCTTCTGCGGCATTAGCCGATTTAAAACCAAGCTCTTTGGCGATTTCTGCGCGTGTCGGTGGATAACCCGTCGCTTCGATATGACGTTTGATGCATTCCAGTACTTGAGTTTGACGTGCGGTAAGTTTCATTTTATAACCTGTTTTTGTGTACAGTTACTGCATTTTTGTACAGTATTGGCTTCACGTCAAGTCAGTTGTGTCTGAAAAAAGATGTTTTTGTTAAACTGATGTACTGAAAATTAAGAGGGTCTTCGCTTGCTGGATGCATCATTAAAGAAAGAGATACAAACGGCCTACAGTCAGTTTTTGGAGAGCAGAGGCTTAACAGCCCGTCCAGCACAAAAGCAGATGATCGCGAGTGTGGCGAGAACACTCGGCAGTATCCGTGTGGATGACAAAGGGAATCGTTTGGGAGAAGCGCACCTTGTAGCCGTCGAGGCGGGCACAGGCACGGGTAAAACCATCGCCTATCTCTTAGCCGCATTACCTATAGCGCAACGCCACCAGCTCAAACTGGTTGTTTCAACAGCGACCGTAGCCCTGCAGGAGCAGTTAATTGAAAAAGACCTGCCTGAGCTGGCGGAACATACCGCCTTGAACTTTCGGTATACCTTGGCGAAAGGTCGTGGACGTTATCTTTGTATTAATAAGGCTGAGCAACTTCTGGATGATCAGATATCCATGGGGCAGATGGCCCTGTATGAGGATGAAGAGCAATTAAAAATCGAACCTTCGGTGCTCGAAAAGGTTCGACAGATCATGCAACGCTATGCCGATGGCTCTTGGGATGGCGACAAGGATAAGCTTAGCGAAGCTCCTTCAGACGATACATGGAACTTGCTGACCAGCGATCATATGCAGTGTAGCAATCGTCGGTGCATGAACTTTAGCGTGTGTCCTTTTTACCGCGCACGTGAGCAGATGATCGATGCAGATATCGTTATTGCTAATCATGATTTAGTGCTGGCGGATCTGTCTTTGGGAGGTGGGGCTATTTTGCCTGAACCGACAAAGACGCTTTATGTCTTTGATGAGGGGCACCATTTAGCAGATAAAGCCGGTAGTCATTTTTCCTATAGTTTGCGTTTAATGACAGCCCTTCGCTTGATAGGAGGTATGGAAAAAAAACTGCTTCAATTCAGTGAGCAATGTGATTCGAGCTTTTTAGATGAGTTGGTGACTAAAATGCATCAGCCCATCACAGACCTATTGATGGCGCTAAATGAATGGCGAGAATTGGTAGAGCAGTTGTCTTTTAACACGGATCGGACAGGTCGTTCACCACGGGTTAGGTTTGCCAAGGGACGTCAACCTGAAAGTTGGTTGATACCCGCTCAAGCCGTCTCACATAACTGTCAGCGCCTATTGCAGTTACTGGAACAGTTAGGTGCCCTTTTGAAGGAATCCATGGAGGGAAACCTGGCCGATATTGACCGATCGAAAGCAGAAGCTTTTTTTCCACAGCTAGGATTTTTGCTTAACCGTATTCAGCAAATGAGTTGGTTGGCAGGCAGTTTTGCGCGTTATGACGAAGAAGGGAAAACACCTGTTGCACGATGGGTGGTACAGCATGAGACCCTTCATGGACAGGATTTTGAATGTTGTAGCAGTCCGGTGTCGGTAGCGGCGACATTGCAAGAGCATCTTTGGCAAGCCTGCTTTGGCGCACTCATCACCTCAGCGACACTCACTGCCTTGGGTCATTTCGACCGATTGAAGCAAACACTGGGTTTGTCTCAAGACACACCTTGCGAACGGCTGATGAGTCCGTTTGATTATTATAACGCGGCAGAGTTGCACATTCCTCGCATGCGCCATGAGCCTAATCGTGTGGATGAACATACGCAAGAGGTGACGGATTATCTTAACCAAACCTTGCCTAGTTTAACGGCTTCACTTGTTCTCTTTAGTTCATGGAAGCAAATGTTTCGTGTACTGGAGGGGTTAGATGAGAGCACAAAAGAGTGCATTATTGAACAAGGGGGGCGCTCCAAATCAGCGATGCTGAAACAGCATAAAGAGCGTATAGATGAGGGTAAACCGAGTTGTTTGTTTGGACTGGCCTCATTTGCTGAAGGTGTTGATTTGCCAGGAACCTATTTGACCGATGTCATTATCACCAAACTGCCGTTTAGTGTGCCTGATGATCCGGTTGATGCAACCCTAGCGGAATGGATAGAACAGCAAGGTGGAAATGCGTTTACTGACCTTGCTGTCCCTGTTGCATCTATGCGTCTAACGCAAGCCGTCGGTCGTTTACTAAGAACAGAAAAAGATCGTGGTCGAGTGGTTATTTTGGACCGCCGCTTGACTGGAAAATTTTATGGACGACAAATCCTAGATGCTCTTCCACCCTTTCGACAGGTGTGATGACAGGGTAAGATAGTCAGTTGTCATTGATGAATAATGTAAAGGTACTCTTTTGAATAAAGACGAACACGTGAACAAAGAAGAACAGCAATTGTCATCCTCAGAGTCCGAGCCTTCTAAAGGTGAGGATAAAGCGCGTAAGCCTCGTCGTAAACGTCGTGATACAAGCAACAGTCGGGGCAATCGTCGTAAACCTTGGACGCCACAGGAGTTTATTGTCCCTGTCGTAGCTGATCGCCGGCGCTTTCATGATTTCAATCTACCTGACGATCTTATGCATGCTATTTCTGATCTGGGTTTTGAGTACTGCACACCGATTCAAGCGGCCACTATCGAGCACGCCTTAGAAGGTAAAGACCTCATTGCCAAAGCCCAAACAGGTACCGGTAAAACAGCTTCCTTCCTCATCGGCATCATCACAGATCTACTGGACTTTCCGCTGGAAGAACCGCGTAAATTAAAAGAACCTCGTGCCTTAATCATAGCGCCGACTCGTGAGCTGGCGTTGCAGATAGCCACTGATGCTGAAGGGCTAGTGCGTTATGCCTCTTTATCTGTGGTGTCTCTGGTGGGTGGCATGGATTATGAAAAACAGCGAAAAGCGTTGGCTAAAGGTCCTGTCGATATTTTAGTGGCCACACCGGGGCGTTTAATCGATTTTGTTAAATCCAAAGATATCGATCTCTATAATGTTGAAGTGATGGTTTTGGATGAAGCGGATCGCATGCTCAGTATGGGGTTTATTCCCGATGTGCGCACGATTATTCGACATACCCCGCGTAAAGGTCCTGACCGTCAAACCTTGCTTTACAGTGCGACCTTTTCAGATGAAATTATGAAGTTGGCACGTCAATGGACACAGGACCCTGTTCAAATTGAGATAGAGTCGGAGTCTCAAGTGACTGACAATATCAGCCAAACTGTATTTTTAGTGGCCGCAGAAGATAAGTACACTTTACTGAAAAACTACCTTCGTGTGCATAACATTGAACGGGCCATAGTTTTCTGTAATCGCCGTCATGAAACCCGTGATTTGGCTGAAAAACTTCGCCGAGACGGTGTGCGTTCAGCATTGATGTCGGGTGAAATTCCACAGAATAAACGCGTGAAAACGCTAGACGATTTTCGCAGTGGCAAAATTCAAGTCTTGGTTGCGACCGATGTTGCAGGCAGAGGCATCCATATTGATGGTGTGACACACGTGATCAACTATCAACTACCTGAAGAGCCAGATGACTATGTGCATCGAATTGGAAGGACTGGGCGCGCAGGTGCAATGGGCACATCGATTGCCTTTGCTTGTGAAAATGATTCGTTCTTGATTCCTGAAGTAGAAGCAGGAACAGGCGTTAAATTGGAGTGCGTTCACCCGGATGCCAGCTTGTTGACCCCGATTGAGGCGCCAGTTGATCAGGATACGTCAGAATCCAATGAAGCCGCTCCTCAGGAAGATCAGAACAATCCCTAAAGGCTGGATAGATTATGCACGAAGATAGACACAGAACGGCCAAACTTAGAAATATCATGGGCATTGTTGTCAGTGCCTTTTTTGTCATAGTGGGTGTAGCTGGTTTTCAGCGAACGCAAGATCCCATGCTACTGCTTGCGTTCGTGGTCATGGCAATCTTGTCGTTTGGTATTATTAGTTTGGTTTTTCGCTTAGTGGATCGGTTGTTGGATTCGCTGGATCAAAATCGTCCTAAATAAACATTGGAGAGACCAGTGAGCCAAGCATCTCATATTGCTGTTTTAGGTGGCGGAAGTTTTGGAACCGTTATTGCCAATATCATGGCCGAAAAAGGGTTGTCGGTTCGACTTTGGATGCGAGATCAAGAGCGTGTGAGCACGATCAATAATACGCATACCAATCCTCGCTACTTACCTGATTACCCTCTGGCTAAGGGTTTAGAAGCCACTTCCGATTTAGACTATGCCTTGGTAGGAGCTGAAGCTGTTTTTCTGTCAGTTCCGAGTCATGCGGTTAGAGATGTGATGCAACAAGCCTCAGCATCACTGACACCGGATCAGCTGTTGATCAGTACGACGAAAGGTATCGAAGCGCAGACCTTCAAATTGATGAGTGAAATTATCGCCAGTGAACGTCCCAATGCGCGCATAGGCGTTCTGAGTGGTCCGAATTTGGCCAAAGAGATCGCACGCAAACAGCTCACCGCAACCGTCATTGCCAGTCAAGATGAACATCTCCGTAGCCGTGTCCAACAACTTCTTCATTCACCTTACTTTCGAGTTTATGCCAGTACCGATACTTATGGTGTCGAGTTAGGTGGTACATTAAAAAACATCTATGCCATTGCCGCTGGCATGAGTGCATCGTTAGGGATGGGAGAAAATACTCGCAGTATGTTGATGACACGCTCGTTAGCCGAAATGAGTCGTTTTGCTGTGTCGATGGGGGCTAATCCCATGACCTTTTTAGGTTTAGCGGGTGTTGGAGATCTTATTGTCACCTGCATGTCACCCTTGAGTCGCAATTATCGAGTGGGTTATGCCTTAGGTGAGGGTAAATCACTGGAAGAAGCCGTTTCAGTGTTAGGTGAAGTAGCTGAAGGAGTAAACACCTTGCGTCAGGTGCGTGATAAAGCAGAGGAAAAAGAGATCTACATGCCATTAGTCAGCGGCCTGTTTGAGGTGGTGTTTAATGGTGCACCTGTTGCTGAGGTTGCTCGAAATATGATGACCAATGTACAAAGTAGTGATGTTGAGTTCGTCTTACCTCGCGAAGACGCAGTCGTTTCTGGGGTGAATCTATCAACAGTGCCATAACACCTTCAGAGTTACAGATTTGCTTACCCCATATACACCTAAGAGGGCTGGTATGGGGTGACGCATCGACAGAACCCGTTATTGCACTGCATGGCTGGTTAGATAACGCGGCCAGCTTTTTTATGTTGGCTGAACATCTTCCTGATTATCATCTGATTGCGCCTGATTTGGCGGGACATGGTTTTTCAGGTCATCGGCCTTTAGGTACACCCTATTATGTCTGGGATAATGTCTCTGACGTGTTGGCAATGGCAGATCATTTGGAACTGAATCAATTTCACTTGGTCGGACATTCAATGGGGGCGGGAATCGCTTCACTCATAGCCGCGGTAGCACCAGAGCGTGTTATATCTGTTGCCTTGCTGGATGGGCTAGTACCCGTGACCACACCTGAGGAGTATTGTCCACAACAAATGGTCATGGCGTTACGTCAGCGTCAACGTATCGCCTCTCGTACTGGTCGGGTTTACGCATCATTTGGTGATGCAGTGGCTGTCAGAGCAAAAAGTCAGTACCCCGTTGCAAAAAAGGTTGCTCATGCGCTGGTAAAGCGGTCACTCACTCAGGCAAAGGATGGTTGGCGATGGCATACAGATCCCTATCTATTTGCACCGTCTGTGCTAAGGTTAACAGAAGGGCAAGTAGCTGAATTTTTGAAAGTAATTAAATCGCCAGTGGGGTTGTATCTTGCTGAAAAAGGTATAGCAACAGAACAAACCCATCAGCTGGCTAATTGCGTAACAGATCTAGAGTTAACAGTTTTTAAAGGTGGTCATCACTTTCATTTAGAAGAAAAACCCGTGATGAAACTAGCAAAGTGTTTGAATATACATCTAAAACGCTCATCAATGATCTTCGGTCAGTGAGCATTAGGTATATGAATAGTGCATAAGCCCCCATGAATAGGCCTTAAGGAGTCACCATGGTCGATCGAGTGATCAAGCTGTTTTTGAGTGTAATCTTTATCCTGTCTAATAGCGCTTTTGCTGCTAATCAATTTCCTGATTGGTTTGCGCCTTTCCCATTATCAACACTTGAAAATCAGTCATCTAGAACCGTTCCTGATTATCAACTTCCGTTAAGTCAAATCACACGCATCCAAGGGTTGTTGCGTACGCAGGATGAGCGCCGTTTGAGTGGTGAATTAAACCGAAAAACCTGGGAGCTTGCTTCGGGCAGTACACCTGAGCAAGGCTTTAACCATGTTCGTCATCAATTGATAGAAAATCAAGCTGATATTCTATTTGAGTGTAGGTCCAGACACTGCGGGGCTAGCAACCTATGGGCTAATCAGGTGTTTGGTTATGCCAACCTCTTAGGTGTTGATAGTACTCAACTCTACATGGCCGCTGAAATTGATACAGGCCATATGGCGGTTTATGCTGTGCGCCGTGGTAATGGCCGTGTTTATTTACATGTTGACTATATTAAAGATACCTCCAGAAAGGTGGCTCAGGATGATGCACCTAGTCAGGCTGATGAGGCTTTGTCTTGGCAAGAACACTTAATCCGTCAAGGATTTGTTGATTTGGTGGGTTGGTCAGTTGCAGACGAGAGCACTGTCAATGAGATTCGTGATTTACTCAATGAGCACGATGATATGCAGTTAAGAGTGGT
>SLCQ01000064.1 GCA_007125745.1 Nitrincola sp. | reverse complement strand
GTGGAACTATTGGAGATATTAAAAGCGACACTCTTGCCAGATCCAAGAAAGTTATCTTGAGATACGCCTAACTGCAAAATAATGCCTTCACTTTGAGAGAAACCAATACTGGCAGAAAGTTGCCCGGATTGTTGCTCTTCAACGCTAAATTCTATATCAATTTGATCATCCGTACCGGGCACCGGGCGTGTTTCGACATTCACACTTCTAAAATGACCTGTTCTTTCAAGGCGAGTTTTAGAACGCTCAATAGCACCAGTAGATACAATACCTGCCTCCATCTGCTCTATTTCGCGGCGAATCACTTCATCGGATGAACGGGTATTCCCTCTAACAGTTATACGTCTGACATAGGTAGGCTTACCTGGTTCGATGAAATAGCGCAAAGAGACCGTACCGGACTCTTCATCTACTTGTGGAATAGGGCTAACATTGGCAAACATAAAACCTTCGTCGCCCAAGGCACGCTCCATGCGTTCTTGCGAGTCTGTCATTTCACGGCGTGAAAAGATGTCGTCCTCGCCTAAGCTCATTTTACTGAGAAGCACCTCTTCTGATACACCGAGATTACCGACCAGTGTCACATCACTAACACGAAACTGTTGACCTTCTGATACACCCACCGTAATAAACACATCCTGTTTATCTGGTGAAACAGAGACTTGGGTTGAGTCTATTGAAAAGTTAATAAACCCTCTATCAAGGTAAAAAGAGCGTAAGCGCTCGAGATCACCGGATAGTTTTTCACGTGAATATTGATCATCTTTACGCCAGAAAGATAACCAGTTAGGTAACTTTAAGGAGAACAGGTCGAGTAGTTCATCATCTGAGAAAGCTTCATTACCAACAATGTTAATATGCTGTATAGACGCTATACGCCCTTCAGTAATATCGATATTGAGTGCAACACGATTACCTGGCAATCCTTCTACATCAGTAGTGATGCTTGCGCCATAACGACCCTGTGATGCGTAAACCCTCATCAACTCCAGTTCAATTTGATCCAGCGTAGCACGACGAAACACATCCCCTTCTTGCAATCCAGATTGACGAAGACCTTCCCTGAGTTGCTCCTCTTTAATCGCCTTGTTGCCTTCAATACGAATAATGGCCACAGCTGGACGCTCTCGTAAAACCAACACCAACACATCACCATCGCGATTCAACTGAACATCGTCAAAGAAGCCAGATCGAAATAGTTGACGAGTTGCCGCTGCCAGTTGAGCAGAATCAACCTGATCACCCGTAGAGATAGGAAAGTTTCTAAATACAGTACCGAGGTCTACCTGTTGCACTCCCTCTACTCGGATATCACTTACGACAAAGGGAACAGGCTGGGCATGTAATGGAGAGAACCAGAACAAAGTTATCAGGATCAGAATTAGCGTACGCTTCATGGTTTCGATACTTTTAGTTAGTCCGTTGTAATGTAGTTGCCTTACAGGCGTGCCAGATCATTAAAGATTGCCAATGCCATTAAGCTGAAGAGTAGTAGCATGCCTATCTTCAACCCGATCATCTGCACCTCTTCACTGACAGGCTTACCTCTGATCAGCTCAACCATATAATACATCAGATGGCCGCCATCTAGCATAGGTATTGGCAACAAATTCAAGATTCCTAGGCTTATACTGAGATAGGCAAGAAACATAATGAAGGTTTCCAAACCAGAGGCCGCCGAATCACCTGCCACTTTAGCAATGGTTATCGGTCCACTCAAGTTTTTCACGGAAATGATACCCACAATCATTTTGCGGATAGAGTCCAACGTCAACATAATCATTTGCCCGGTGCGCTCGACACCCATCGCCAGAGCCTGAATCGGGCCATAACGTATCTCACGAAGCATTTCATCAGGCCAATCCGGCAGTTCCACTCCCGCACCTATAAAGCCTGACTCTGTACCATCATCACCGACACGCGTTGCAGGTGTCACTTCAACATTCAGACGCTGACCTCTTCGCTCCACTTCAAAATCAAGCGGTTGCTCAGGACTTTGTTGAATTTGCTCGACAAGCCACTGCCAACTATCCACAGGTTGCCCATTAAGGGCAACAATTTGATCACCTGATTGCAAACCTGCTTGAACGGCCCTACCATCATGAACTAACTGACCTAGAATAGGCGCAACATCTGGGCGCCAAGGAATAAAACCCAATGCCATGACAGGTGACTCTCTTTCCAGATCAACCCGCCAGTCATTCAAATTAATGTGATAGGTCCGAGGTGCACGATTAGGCTCTGCTGCTTCAATTTTGACAACACCAGTATCACCAATCATTGCCGCCAAGCGCAAATTAACTTGATCCCAAGAGTTCACTTGAAAGCCACTGACCGAAACAACCTCTTCACCCGGTTGCATACCCGCTATTTCAACAGGAGAGCCTGGTCTGACTTCACCTATTTTAGGAATGACGACAGTGGTACCCACAACAAATAAAAACCAGTATGCCAGCACAGCAAAGAGAAGGTTGACGAGTGGTCCAGCGGCGACGATCGCTATTCGTTGCATAACTGGCTTTGTATTGAAGGCTTGACCCTGCCACTCAGGTGGAACCTTATCCTCTCGTTCATCGAGCATACGCACGTAACCACCCAGCGGAATGGAGGCTATCGCATACTCCGTACCATCTTTGCCTCGCCATGAGAAAAGCGGTTTACCAAACCCCACTGAAAATCTGAGCACACGCACACCACACCTACGCGCTACCCAATAGTGCCCCCACTCGTGAATAGTCACTAAAATACCGAGTGTTACTAGTGTTGCTAGAATGGTCTGGATTAGCCCCATGAAATACTCCAGATCAATAAAATCTCAGGCTTAAAGCACTGGAAAATAGATCAAACCTATTAGAAATATCGGCGCAGCTGCCGTAATACTGTCGATACGATCCAGTATACCGCCATGACCAGGGAGAAGCGTTCCGCTATCCTTGATCCCGCGCTCTCTTTTAAACATACTTTCGAAAAGATCGCCAAGCACTGAAGCCACAGCTGTTAATACGGATAACAGTATTAAAAAGACCGTAGAGGTGAGTGAAAGTTCTTGAAAAAAAGCATAGATGAAGGCAATGACTACACAGACGACTAATCCACCATAAACCCCCTCTAGGGTTTTACCGGGACTAACCTTTGGCATTAACTTTTGTTTACCAAACGCACGACCAGTAAAGTAGGCCCCTGTATCTGCACCCCAAACCAAGAAAAGCAGTAAAAAGATCAGCAGCTCGCCATTGGGCAAGGCTTTGATATTCGTTAAGGCTAGCCAGGCTGGTATCAATACCCACATCCCAATAAAGAGCTTTGGCCCACAGGCAGACCAACGTAAACCTTCCGGATACCGGAGAACCATGACGATCGCGAGAAGCCAAAAGCCGCCAGCCAAGAGCAATATACCTGTTTCTAACAGATCGATACCTAGCAAGGCGATCATTGAGATGATTAACGCGCCTACACCTACATAGACAAGTCGCTTCTCATGACGTATTCGACAAAAATTTGACCACTCCCAAGCACCATAGAGCGTAAAGCAGGCAACAAATAGCGAAAATAGCCATACAGGTGCCCAAATAACCATCCCCAGTACGACAATACCCAGTAGTAAGGCTGTTAATACACGTTGTTTAAGCACTCATTACGCCTCTATCTGGTCCGATGTTTTACCAAATCGCCGTTGGCGCCTAGTATAATTATCTATAGCTTTACGCAACTCATTTTTATCAAAGTCAGGCCAATAACAATCACAAAAATAAAGCTCAGTATATGCCACCTGCCAAATCAGAAAATTACTAATCCTTTCTTCACCACCCGTACGAATGCACAAATCCGGATCCGGAACGCCAGCCAGTGAAGTCAATTCATGAAATTTCTGCTCATCAAAATTTTCTAATTGCAGATCACCCTTGGCATAAGCATTAGCCAGTTGCTTTGCTGCTTCTACAATATCCCATCGACCGCCGTAATTGGCCGCGATATTGAGCAACAGTCGGGTATTATCTCGAGTCAGCGCTTCAGCATCTGCCATGCGCTTTTGAAGCTTCTCAGAAAAGCGCGAACGATCACCAATGATGTTCAAACGTATACCGTGCCGATGTAGCTTTTTAACCTCACGATCCAATGAGATTAAAAACAACTCCATTAAGCCATTGACTTCTTTTTCAGGGCGCTTCCAGTTCTCGCTACTAAAAGCAAACAGTGTCAGCACCTCAACACCCATCTCCACGCAGGCTTCAATGGTCTGACGAACACTTGACACCCCAGCTTTGTGGCCTGCAAGACCAGGAAGGTGACGTTGCTTAGCCCAACGGTTATTACCATCCATAATAATTGCAATATGAGAGGGTAAGTCTTGAGCTGTTATGGTTGAATCTGATGTGGACATACAATACGAAGCGGGACTTTCATCCCGCAATCCAGTAGAGACATTAAATTTCCATTAAGTCTGACTCTTTTTGAGTCAGCAATGCGTCCACTTCCGATACATATTTATCGGTGAGTTTTTGAACCTGATCCTCACCGCGACGCTCTTCATCTTCACTGATCGACTTCTCTTTGAGCAGATCTTTGATGCTACCATTAGCATCTCGACGAATATTTCGAATGGCAACTTTAGCGGTTTCTGCCTCAGCTTTAGCTTGTTTAATGTAGCCTTTACGGGTTTCTTCAGTTAATGCAGGCATCGGCACACGAATGACATCACCGGCAGTATTAGGGTTTAGCCCCAAGTCAGATTTCATGATCGCTTTTTCTACCTCAGGAACCATTTTCTTTTCCCAAGGAATAATCGTCAGCGTGCGTGAATCTTCAACCGTTACGTTAGCAACCTGCGATATGGGTACCATAGATCCATAATATGAGACTTGTACACTATCCAAAATACTCGGATGAGCACGTCCTGTGCGGATTTTCTTAAAGTTATCGACCAGTGCATCGATACTTTTCTTCATTCGCGCTTCCGCATCTATCGTAATTTCATTCAGCATAGGTTTCTCCTGCAGTTGGCGTAGCATCTATTAACGTCCCCTCGTCTCCACCCATAACAAGATTAACCAACGCCCCGTGTTTATTCATATTAAACACACGGACTGGCATATCATGATCACGAGTCAGACAGATCGCTGTCATATCCATTACACCTAACTGCTTATCCAAGACTTCATCAAAACTTAAATGTTTGTAGCGCTTAGCCGTCGGATCTTTCATAGGATCCGCTGTATAAACACCATCAACTTTGGTTGCTTTTACAACAACATCCGCTTCAATTTCAATACCTCGCAAGCAGGCAGCTGAGTCAGTTGTAAAAAAAGGATTTCCCGTGCCAGCAGCAAAAATAACCACATCCTGCTGACGAAGGTAGCGCATCGCATTACGTCGATCATAATGATCAACGACACCCGACATAGGAATTGCTGACATTACTCGAGTAGCAATATTGCATCGTTCCAGTGCATCTCTCATGGCTAAGGCATTCATGACGGTTGCCAGCATACCCATATGATCACCCGTCACTCGATCCAAGCCTGCCGCACTTAACGCAGCTCCTCGGAACAGATTACCACCACCAATAACGATACCTACCTGAACACCGATACCTACCAATTGCCCTATCTCCAGCGCCATACGATTCAGCACTTTAGGATCAATGCCGAAGTTCTCCTCACCTAGTAACGCCTCTCCACTCAGCTTAAGTAAAATACGTTTATATCGTGATTGTTTATCAGCGCTTGGCATCGATAGGTTCTCCGCACTTAGTAATTTGACACAGTGTACAAGAAAAAAAGCACGATCACGCAGTTTTTTAACTTTTCACATGACCATTATATTAAAGCCAGACCGGTATAACCTAGCCTGGCTTTAAATTGTTTCAACTAAACCTCGCTACACGAGTGATTAGCCTTTTAACTGCTCTGCCACTTCAGCAGCGAAGTCTTTCTTTTCAACTTCGATACCTTCGCCCACACCAATACGGACAAACGATGCAACATCAGCATTTGCAGCTTTGACCAACTGACCCACTGTTTGCTCAGGGTTTTTAACAAACGCCTGCTCAACCAAGCTATTTTCAGCCAAGAATTTCTTGATACGGCCCATCGCCATTTTTTCTTTGATCTCTTGTGGCTTACCTTCCATATCCGGTTGCGCCATAATGATATCTTTCTCACGCGTTAACTCTTCCTGAGGCATATCTTCAGGCTTGGCCACACGAGGATTGACAGCAGTTACATGCATTGCCACATCGCGAGCCAACTCAGCATCACCTGCGGTCAAGGCAACGATTGAAGCCAGGCGATTAGTACTATGAACATAACCATCTACCATCGCGCCCTCAACAAGGAATACACGACGAACAGAGATATTTTCACCAATCTTTTGAACCAGCGCTTCACGGGCTGCTTCAAGATCACCAGCCATTAAAGTAGCAACATCTACCTGCTTTTCAGCAAAGGCTTTTGCCAGCACCTTTTCAACAAATCCCAGGAAGTTATCGTCACGAGCGACAAAGTCAGTTTCGGAGTTCACTTCAACAGCTACTGCATAGCTATGATCATCCGCTACACGTAGCGCAACCACACCATCAGCAGCCGTACGATCTGCTTTTTTAGCCGCTTTCATGCCAGAAGATTTACGCAGATCATCAATCGCTTTTTCGATATCACCACCGGCTTCAACCAGTGCTTTTTTACACTCCATCATGCCCAAACCGGTACGCTCACGCAGCTCTTTTACCATTGCAGCAGAGATGTTCGCCATTTCCTAAATCCTCAAACTCAATTAATCATTACTCTAGTCGAAAAAAGGGGAGCATCGCTCCCCACATAGAAACTGATACGCCTGTCAACTCAAGCGCTCTGCAGATTACTCAGCAGCCGTTTCTTCGACTTCTACGAATTCGCTTTTATCAGTGACTGTTTTACCCTGACCTTCAATGCACGCATCAGCAATAGAGCTAGCGTAGATTTGAATCGCACGCAACGCGTCATCGTTTCCAGGAATCACATAATCAACGCCATCTGGATTACTATTCGTATCCACGATACCGATAACTGGAATACCTAGCTTATTTGCTTCATTAATTGCGATACGCTCATGATCAACATCAATCACAAAAAGAGCATCAGGCAAACCGCCCATCTCTTTGATACCACCAATGGAACGCTCAAGCTTTTCCATCTCGCGAGCACGCATAAGCGCTTCTTTCTTGGTTAGCTTTTCGAAAGTACCATCTTGAGACATGGTTTCAAGCTCACGCAAACGACGAATGGACTGACGAATGGTCTTGTAGTTAGTCAGCATACCACCTAACCAACGGTGGTTGACGTAAGGCATACCAGCGCGGACAGCCTCTTCACGAACAACTTTACCCGCAGCGCGCTTTGTACCAACAAACAAAATTTTGTTTTTGTTAGAAGCCATATTTTGAACAACATCAAGCGCATTGTTCAATGCTGGAAGCGTATGCTCAAGATTGATGATATGAATTTTGTTACGCGCACCAAAAATAAACTTAGTCATTTTTGGATTCCAGTAGCGCGTCTGGTGACCGAAGTGTACGCCTGCTTTTAGCAGGTCACGCATTGAAACTTTTGCCATTTCAAATATTTCCTGTAGTGGGTTTAACCTCCACCTACCCCATCTCCCCACTGCCGAAGCAGCACCCAGAAAGCATGTGCCGGTAAGTGTGTGTGTTAATTGTGCTATGCACGGTTTTTTGGGAGCGCATTTTATACCACAAGAGCACCGTTTTTGAAAGCTGAAATTTTCTTTTTACCTTGGCCAATGCGCATCCATAAAATATTCTCCCTATGTATTCGTTATCACTTCATCTCGTTATTCGCTACAATGGTGTTACGTTTGAAAGTCAACCATGACTAGGAATGAATTTACGCCATGAGTATCAGCTTTAAAACACCTGAAGAAATCGAAAAAATGCGTATTGCTGGCAAGCTTGCCGCAACAGTATTAGAGATGATCGAGCCTTATGTTAAACCAGGCATGACGACCAACGAGCTAAACCAAATCTGCCATGACTATATCGTTAATGAGCAACAAGCCGTTCCTGCGCCTTTGAACTACCACGGTTTTCCAAAATCTATCTGCACTTCAGTCAATCAAGTCGTCTGCCACGGCATACCTAATGACAAAGCCTTGAAAAATGGTGACATCATTAATATTGATATCACCGTGATTAAAGATGGCTATCATGGCGATACCAGTAAGATGTTTTATGTCGGTGATGTCCCCGATCATGCGAAACGCCTATGCGAAATCACCCAAGAGTGCCTATATAAAGGAATTGCTCTGGTGAAACCCGGTGCACGCTTAGGGGATATTGGTGAAGTGATTCAAAAGCACGCTGAGAAAAACCACTACAGTGTCGTTCGAGAATACTGTGGTCACGGTATAGGTAGCGAGTTTCATGAAGACCCTCAAGTGCTTCATTATGGTAAAGCGGGTACAGGCGAAGTGTTACAAGAGGGTATGACCTTCACCATAGAACCGATGATTAATGCCGGCAAGCGTCAGGTCAAACTGTCCAAGCGTGATGGCTGGACAGTTGAAACAGCAGATCGTCGTCTCTCTGCTCAATGGGAGCACACCCTTTTGGTGACAGCGAATGGCGTTGAAGTACTGACACGCCGCTCAGAAGAGTCTTTTTAGCCATGAGTCAAACACCTGTCTACACACAACCGGTCCCTGAGTATCTTGACCTGGATTTGCTTCGGCATGCGATTCAAAGTGAACAAGACACCCCACTAAACCTATTAAAAAACGCATTACGTCAATCTGAAGCGTTAATGAATCGGGACTTTCGTGAAGGCTCCGATATACGCAGGTTAATCTATGGCCGGGCTTGGGTAGTAGACCAGGTGCTCTCCATCGCTTGGAACCAGTTTAGCTGGCCGAGCGAAACCCAAATCGCTCTCATTGCAGTAGGCGGCTACGGCCGTGGAGAACTCCACCCTTTTTCTGACGTCGATATCATGGTGCTTACCGATGATGTGACCGCCAGTGACTTTTCTGAAAGCATTAGTGGTTTTTTAACGTTGCTATGGGATCTAAAGCTGGATATAGGTTCCAGCGTGAGGTCCATTCAAGAGTGCTATGATGAGTGTCAACATGATATCACGATTGCGACCAACCTCATCGAATCACGCACACTTTGTGGTAGTCCTGATCTGCAACAGCGAATGTATTCTTTGGTAACCTCTGAAAACGCTTGGTCAGATAAAGAGTTTTTTAAAGCCAAACTAAAAGAGCAAACTGACCGACATCAACGCACTAACAATACTGAGTACAACTTAGAACCCAACCTTAAAAATTCACCGGGTGGACTGCGTGATTTGCAAACCATCGGCTGGGTAGCCAAACGCCACTTTGGTGCAACTTACTTAAAAGATCTGATTGAACATGGCTTTGTGACTGACAATGAACTGGAATCATTGAATAAAGGAGAGCTCTACCTCTGGACAGTCCGCTACGCCATGCACATGCTCTGCAAAAAACGCGAAGACCGGCTATTGTTTGATCACCAGCGTAGTCTGGCCGCTTTTTTCGGTTATGAGGATAAAGAAGGTGCCCTAGCTGTTGAACAGTTTATGAGCAACTACTATCGCGTTGCAAAAACCATGTCCGAGTTTAACGACATGCTTCTCCAATACTTTGATGAAGTCATTTTACGTGGCGATGACCCGCATCAAATCTCACCTTTAAACAGTCGCTTTCGCATTCGCAACCACTATATAGAAGCGGCTTATGATACCGTTTTTGAGCACCACCCTTTCGCCATGATGGAAATTTTTGTGCTTCTGGCGCAAAATCCTGAGATTAAAGGTGTCAGAGCCTCCACCATTCGACTCATTCGTGAACACCGCCACCTCATCAACCCGGAATTCAGACAAGATCTGCGAAACACATCCCTTTTCATGGAACTCCTCAGATCTCCTGAAGGCGTTTCAACCCAACTGAAACGTATGAATCGCTATGGCATATTAGGTTTATATCTTCCGGAGTTCGGTAAAATTGTTGGACAGATGCAACACGACCTCTTTCATATTTACACTGTCGATGCTCACACCTTAAAAGTGATCCAAATGATGCGCCAGTTCAGACATGAAAATATGCAAACGCACTTTCCACTGGCACACCGCATCATAAACCAATTACCCAAAATCGAACTTCTTTATATAGCCGGCCTCTACCATGATATTGCCAAAGGCCGCGGCGGAGACCATTCTGAGCTGGGTGCTGAAGATGTGATCGGTTTCTGCAAGCGCCACCACATAGGCAAGTGGGATACACAACTGGTAGCCTGGTTAGTCAGACGCCATCTATTAATGTCTATGACGGCGCAACGTCGAGATATTTCCGATCCTGAAGTCATTCACAAGTTTGCACTTGAGGTCCGCGATATTGTTCATCTGAACTACTTATACGTCTTGACCGTTGCAGATATAAACGCCACCAATCATACACTTTGGAACAGTTGGCGTGGCACTCTACTACGCCAGCTGTATACCGAAACAAAAAGAGCGCTTCGACGTGGGCTCGAAAACCCCATGAACAAAGAGGACCGAATCGAGCAACTGCAACACGAAGCTCTGCAACTCCTGCAACGCATGAATAAAAGTGAAGAGCAGGTACATAATTTCTGGAAGTTGCTGGGTGACGAATACTTTATGCGTGAAGATTCAGCCAATATTGCCTGGCACACCCAGATCATTCTTGAACATGGAGACGCACCTCTGCCATTGATTCAAGTACACAAAACCTCTTATCGACTCTATGAAGGGGCGACGGAAATTTTTATTTTTGCCGACGACCTACCCCACCTTTTCCCGGCAACTGTGGCCGCCCTTGATCAACTTCATTTGAACGTAGTGGATGCACGCATCATCCCTACGGACAATGGGCGCACCTTAAATACTTACACCGTGCTCACTGAAGATAACCAACCCTTATCGGATGACCCACATTATTTAAAGCGTATTCAGCAACATCTTACTGAAGAACTTGATGATCCAGATGACTTCACTGAAATCATCCAGCGACGCGTGCCTCGGGTATTAAAACTTTTTACAATTCCCACGAGCGTCAATTTGAGCAATGACCCGAGTAGCCAGCAAACCGTTTTAGAGGTGATGACCTCTGACCG
>SLCQ01000244.1 GCA_007125745.1 Nitrincola sp. | reverse complement strand
AGTGATGACTAAAACACATTTTTTAATTGTCGATGATGACAGAGTGTTCACCCGGGTTTTATCACGCTCACTGTCACGGCGAGGTTTCGAGGTGATTGCACTTCACAGTGCAGAAGAGGTAATGAAAATGACCGACCTTCCCTCTTTTACCTATGCCACGCTCGATCTAAAAATGGACGGTGCTTCAGGGCTAACACTTATCCCTTGGCTTCGAGAGCGATTTCCCGATATTCGAATTTTGATGCTGACCGGCTACGCCAGTATTGCGACTGCCGTCGATGCGATTAAGCTCGGTGCCAATCAATACTTGCCTAAACCAGCCGACACAGATCAAATTTTAACCGCACTCGACGCACAAGAGCCAAATGCCGAGCAATCTATTGAACCAGCTCCCATGTCGGTTAACCGTCTGGAATGGGAGCATATTCAACAGGTCCTTCAGCAACATGATGGCAACATCTCCGCAACGGCCAGAGCCTTAAATATGCACCGCAGAACACTCCAGCGAAAGCTATCGAAATACCCAGTTAAGCGCTAGGGTAGATCATTGATCATCAATATAGGCTTTGGCATCGAAGGTGCGTATCCAGTCGGGATGAAACACCATCATGCCTGTCATGATGATGCCGTTAATCAAGCCTTCTGGAACCATGATCAAGGGAAGGTACTGTGCATAATCATGATAGATGGTGTACCACGAATAGATACCGTCTAGCCACAAGATCAGGGCAATCGATAGTCCGGATACACCTACCGCAATACCAGCCCCTGCAAACGCACATAAAAACATATAGATAAAGAAGTTTTTTGGCAACTTTGCTTCCACATAGCGCAACACCATGATACTGACCGCCGCTGGAATCAAAATACTACAGACCAGATTGATCGGTAACATTTGCCAGGACTCAATGCCCAACAATGTCAGCACTAACATCACAACAGACCCCACTAACACCGCCAGATCCCAACCGAACATCAGAGTCAGCGTTGTGATACCCAAAAAATAGATGGTTAAATAATCGGTGACACCCGCACGCAGTTGCCATAGCAGGATTAACACGACCGCCGAACCAAACAGCAGGTGCTGTATGCCTCTCTCACGAAGCACAATTGACCAAGGAACCCGGCGGACAATGAAGATGAGAGCGATCGAATAGACAATCGCGGTCCCCCAAATCCAATAATAACTGAGTTCCCCTGCACTAATATTCATTGAACACTCTCAAGATCACGGGTAAGGGATTTACTCATTAATAGCGCCGATTCACCTTGAGCACTGCCCTCTACTTCATAATAATTTTGTCGTTGCCCCTCAATCACAAAACCGCAGGATCGGTATAAAGCTATCGCGGCAAGGTTAGACTGACGAACTTCAAGCATCAATTTTGCGACTCCGCAGGTTGCAAGCTTTGCACACACAGCTTGAAGCAGTTGAACACCCACACCCTGTGCTCGATGACTGGGTAACACAGCCATTCGTAACAACTCTGCTTCGTCTAAAACCCGAGAGCATTGTGCATAACCGAGTAATTGACCTGCTTCAAACACACCATAACTTAGCGGTAAAAAACCTACCCACAAGCTTTCTGACCAAGGGTCCGTAAAACTGGACGCCTCTATTATATAAGCATCATCTAAATCATGAAACTCCAATTGTTTTACGATCATAACAAGGCTTGTAGATCTCGCCAGCAGTCGGCTTTAAACTCTGGGAGCTTAAGCATATGGTTCAGGCTATAACTGACACGTGTTTTGACACCAGCTCTGAGTGAAAAGGTGAGTCCACGCATCGCTTCTAGGGACTGATCTTGCTCAAGAAGCCACTGTGAGGCTGGCTCTCCCAGTATCAGGACACGCTGTACCGCGTGGGTTTTCACGACAAGCTCCAACTGTCGTCTAACCGATTTTTGCGCTTCTTCGCCACTTTTGTTAGCGGCCTTGCCCTCAAATGCAGGCCAACGTAGCACCTTTATACGATCAGGTTTCAGCGTAACATTCATCGCACGGGCAATACCGCTCATGAGTTTTTTGTATGAACCACTTAGCCCATCTTTAGCATGCAAAGGTAAACTATCGACAATTAACAGATCATCGGCACAACAAAAGGCTAATACGTAACGCGGATCACGAAAGCGCTCTGGAATCGGTTTCGCTTCCTCACTCGAGGATGGCGGTTCTGGTGCCTGAGCAGGCGTTTTATCCTTTTCGGAAGCAGATGATTCATCCATCACCCACTCCGCCAAGGCCTCTGCTCGGGCTTGTGTTGCCTGTTGATGGTTGCTTCCTTGCGGCGCATTGGGTATGGGGCTATCCAATGAAGACGATGCAACCTGCGAGGGTGTGGCATGATCCGCATTACTCGGCGGCCAAACAAACTCAGCGACCCAGTCGGCTGAGTGTGACGCATTCGTCAATGCCTGACGCGGTAGCCAACGCTGGATACCCATCGCATCAAGATACACCTGTTGGCGCTCAAGCGCCGGCTCCCTATTCATACCTGTGGGTGCGCTTTTTCTAAATTGGCATCTAACAAATTCAGCGCATGGATGTAGGCTTTTGCCGAAGCGGTGATGATATCAGTATCAGCACCTAGACCATTAACAATGCGACCCGCTTTTTCAAGACGCACCGTGACTTCCCCTTGTGAATCTGTACCACTGGTAATCGCATTAACAGAATAAAGCAGTAAATTAGCGCCCATTTTCGCCACAGACTCTATAGCCTTCAAGGCGGCATCAACAGGCCCACTTCCTTCTGCTTGTGCTACTTTTTCTTCGCCATCAATAGACAACACGATATTAGCCATAGGCACTTCTCCGGTTTGCGAAGTAACCTGCAAACTACTAAAGCGGAACTTTTCATACCCTAACGATGCCCGTGCATCACTCACCAACGCAATGAGATCTTCATCAAAAATTTCACTCTTTTTATCAGCCAAATCTTTAAAGCGGGAGAAGGCATTATT
>SLCQ01000173.1 GCA_007125745.1 Nitrincola sp. | reverse complement strand
ATGCCGATAGTGCTTATGCGAGTCGCAAGCATGATGAGTTTTTAGAAGCGCACGGCATTGACAATAGAATCATCAAACGTTCATATCGGAACACACCGTTAACGGACGAAGACAAACGTCACAACCAGCTTCACTCAGGTGTCAGATCGATTGTCGAGCGAGTGATCGGCGTGTTGAAATTACACTACGAAATGGCGAAGGCACGCTATTTAGGATTAGAAAGAAATCGCACTCGCTTCGATCTCATGTGCATCGCACATAATATGAAACGAGGTGTGACCATAAAGCGGGAATCTAGCGCCTAAATGGTGGAAATTACCGAAATATACACACTAAAAAGTCCTGATTATTGCCTTTTAGTGAAAATTTTGAGTGTTTGCGCTCAAAAAATTGAGCGGGAACACTATTAGCAGCTTTGTGGGCTCATCACGCAAAGCTCTCATTATCATTATTCTGACCATCGGTATCAGTCAACTCATACACAATTACCAATCTGCACTGGATACCGCAACGGAAAGGGCAAACTCGAGAAGTTTTTTAGTCGCTGAATGGGTCGACAAGTCCTTTGACCTCACCAAGTTTGTCTTAAGAGAAACAGCTAAAAACTTCGACCCTTCTGAACTGGTTTATCCAACACCAGATCCAGAACGCCACCAACAGCAAACCGAAGAGCTTATCGACACCGTTTCGCGAACACCTAATTTGGTGTTTTTAGGCATGCTCGATGACCAATGCATTGTGACCCACACCACCATCGGAATAAACCTGGGATTCGATGGCATTGAGCACCAACGAGAGTATTGCAAACTGGCACTGAGTGAACCGTTATCCGGCTATAAACTCAGTAATATGTTTGTCTCTGTTGATAACACTATGAATGTGACAATGTCTTATCCTCTTCTGTCTGATGATGGAACTCTACAAGGCTTTGCTCTGGCAGGATTAGACTTAGGTTTTTTTCAACAGTGGCTGGACTTAATCGAGCTGGATAACCATAACTCAATTACTATCTACGACCTCAACTCGCGAATGCTCGCTCGCAACCCTCTTATTGTCAGCAGTATTGGCACGCAAGTCACAGAGCAACACTTAAACAGAATGGCTTCATCGACATCTGAGCGGCTGTTTTCGCATCGCCTTGCATCCCCCGTTGATAACATAGATCGGGTCTGGTCACTACGCCGTATAGGTTACCTACCCTTTATCGTTGTTGTGGGTGAAGCCACAAATCACGCACTACAAAACTGGCAACAGTTACTCATACTGTATATTTTTGCAGGGCTTACGCTCTGTGCGGCAATCCTGTTTGCAACCTACGAGTATATTCGTAACCTGCGACAAGCGATGACAATGCGACATCTAGCCATTACTGACCCCCTTACAGGTGTCGCCAATCGTCGCTACTTTAATGAAGTGGCATCTCTTAATATCGCCAGAAATGCTCGAAATGGGCTACCTTTGTCCTTACTCATTTTAGACCTAGATCACTTCAAAAAAGTAAACGATATTCATGGTCATGCGACAGGCGACCGTGTTCTAGTGGACATCGCCAACATGCTTCAATCTTTATGTAGAGAAACAGATGTAATTGCACGCTGGGGTGGTGAAGAGTTTACCCTGTTACTTCCCGATACGGATCAAAAGGGTGCCACCACCTTTGCACAGCGCCTTGCTGACAGCTTATCTACCTACCGTTTTATTGATGATAAAACGATTACCATTAGCCAAGGCATCGCCACTTATCAACCGGGTGATACCATTGAAAGCTTGCTTAAACGAGCCGACAAAGCACTATATCAAGCCAAAGAGAAAGGACGCAATCGCTTTGAGCTAGGTTAAAACCTTACAGTTCATCTGATGTGTACTGGCGCTTTTTCAGCTAAACTATAGCATCCAATAGTCAAGGGATTCTTGTCTAACACGAAAGCGGAGCGCAACACCCCATGAGTAATAGCGAAAAACGCATCTCCAGCGGACAAAAGTTTAAAACCGAGCTAGGTATTGCAGCCATTAAAGATGGTATCAAGCAGTCGCATAAAGCGACTCATGAAGAATATACCCGCAAGCCTGAATGGCTTCGCGCTAAAATGCCCGGTGGACAACGCTTTGATGCCGTGCTTCGCAATGTAAACCAACATAAACTCAGCACCGTGTGCCAAGAAGCTCACTGCCCTAATATCGGCGAATGTTGGAACTCTGGTACGGCCACAATTATGCTCATGGGCTCTGTTTGCACACGTGCTTGCAAGTTCTGTGCTGTAGACACAGGTAACCCCAAAGGTTGGCTAGACAAGGAAGAACCTGAAAACACCGCTAAATCTGTCGAGTTGATGGGCTTACGTTATATCGTGTTAACCTCTGTCGACCGAGACGACTTAAAGGATGGTGGTGCAGCCCACTATGCCGCATGTATTTCCGCTATCAAACAGCGAACGCCAGAGGTGATTGTAGAAGCCTTAACACCGGACTTTGATGGAGTCGAGGCACATATTGAAACCGTTTTAGACTCTGGCCTGGAAGTGTTTGCTCAAAATGTAGAAACTGTTCGTCGGTTAACCTACCCAGTTCGAGACAAACGGGCAGGTTATGAAAAAACACTTCGAGTGCTTGAATATGCCAAACAATATCGTCCCGACGTCATCACCAAAACCAGTATCATGGTCGGCTTAGGCGAAACCGATGAAGAAATTTTTGAAACCTTCGATGACCTGCGTGCTATTGGCGTCGATATCGTCACCTTAGGCCAATATTTACGCCCAACCAAAAATCACCTTCCTGTTGAACGTTATGTAACACCCGAAACCTTTAACCACTATCGTGATGTCGGTCTCAGTAAAGGCTTTATGGAAGTTCCCTCAGGCCCTATGGTTCGCTCAAGCTACCGTGCCGATCGTGTCTTCGAAAAAAATAATTTAGGCTTAGCAACACCAGGCGAAGTCCCACTTAGCGCAAGTGTTAGCAAAATTGACCTAAAGCAGATAAATTAACAAGATCGGGAGATCGGGGTCGGAGT
>SLCQ01000190.1 GCA_007125745.1 Nitrincola sp. | reverse complement strand
CCTGTCATCGCATCTTTAAGGCTGGATTCTCGAAGGCTGTTCATCAGGCGCTTAGCCTGAAGCACAGGGGCAGATTCTCTAAGGTAAGCTTCTAGCATCGGACGCAAGTTTCGAATGCGTGAGCTATCTTCCGCATCAAACACCAGTTGAACAACACTACCCACGCTGCCACTTTCCAGTATCGGCAGACAGATATAATGTTTATCTTTTGCCAGTGCTTCATGACTGAAGGATCGGCAGATTAAGGTGTTCTCTGAACCATCAATCAAGTGTCCTGTTCGAACAGCACGGCAGCCTTGACAGTGGTCTTGAATCGCCTGTTCACACCAATGAATTTGTGCATCAGGAACGGCATCAACGATAACGGGATGTATTTTTTTCTTCTGAGCATTGACCTCATAAATGGAGAAAGATTGAAGCTTAAACTCCTGCTGTATGACATCGCTGATGCGCACAAACACTTCAGACGCCGTTTCATCCTCTTCAATGGCCTGCTTAAATTGAGATACATGCACTAACCCAGCAACGGTTTCAGCCGTTTCGGTTAATAGGTTATTACCCTGATAATCAGGTTTGGATTGCACGAGTTGAACGACGTTTTGACGTATGTCGCTGAGCTTTTCGGTAATACCTTCAGAAAGCGCATTAAATTGCCGCGCAATTTTGCCTATCTCGTCATTGGTGCGACTTTGAATGCGATGATTAAAGTCACCGCTGATAGCGGCTTCAACGGCCACTTCTATCTCATTAGCAGTCGTGACCAGTGGTTGCAGAAGGCGTCTTAAAAATAGGATAGAGATGAATGCAAACAACACAACTGCCATCACTAAGAAAGTAACCGTCATAATCGCTGCGGACTTCATGTGCTCGATGGATGCCGTTAACGTTACTGCACCTAATACGGTGTTTTCAGGAACAGAGTGACAGAGAAGGCAGTTCACATCACCCTTAGAGGAAGCGATATAAGGAATCGTGGCTCTAAATTCAGGACTAAAAAAGCCACCAACTAGGGTAAAGACAGGTTTTCCACTTTCTAATACGCGTAAATCGAGAGCATCAGCCGCACTTTCACTGATACGGCCTTCACCATATTGCTCATTCACTTGGGAACCGCGAATGACTCTGGCCTCATCAAGACCCTGAATTCCGGCGATGCGTTCTAGCAGTGAGTCGCGCCTATCAATGGTACCATTGAGCATTGCCTCTGTTAGCGCAACACGAATGACTTCTGCTGCTGTGCGCGTGTGTTCGGTTGCTGCACGAATCGAGAAGTCCCGAAAGGAAGCTAAACTAGCCAGTGTAATAACAACCGTCAACAACAGCATGACACTAGCCAATGCGATAATTATTTTTGTTTGTAGTTTATGCATTGAAGCAATCACTGTCATTTAGATTAATCTAATAAACCTAGCATACTTTTACTAATTTTTAAAACAAAAAGATCTGATGTTGTTGATGGCTTTATAATTTATATCTATGAATTACAATCATTTACATTGCACATCTTGGATAGTATTCACGATGATTCATACAGATATTCTTTAAGATGTCTTTATTTTAGTATGGAATTAAGACAATATGTGATAAGCATATAGCTTAATGTGTCATAACGTGCGACGTAGATGACAAGAAAAACAAGGGCTTCCTAATTAAAATGAAACAAAACTTACCTGTCACTCAAGTTGAAGAGGGTTATTCGGATAATGCCAACATCCTATCAACTACAAACCTCAAGGGCGCTATCACTTATGTCAACGACGACTTTATAAACATAAGTGGTTTCAGGGAAGATGAGTTGCTTGGCAAAAACCATAACATGGTTAGGCACCCGGATATGCCACCCGCTGCATTCGATGATCTTTGGTCTACCGTAAAGTTGGGTAACTCATGGATGGGTATGGTGAAGAATCGATGTAAAAATGGAAATCATTACTGGGTAGATGCGTATGTGACACCGATTAAAAAAAATGGTGTCGTTGCCGAATATCAGTCGATACGAAGAAAACCAGATAGATCGTTTATTGAGCGTGCTAATAAAATTTATCCTAAAATGATGGCGGGCAAGACACCGATTCAGTTAAAAAAGAAACTTCCTACCATCACTAAAACACTCCTCTGGCTTATCCTTCCTTTATTGACGTTTATGACTGCACTTTTTTTCTTAAGTGATCCGATCTATCAATTAGTGTTGGGTTTTTCAGGTGTGCTTATATCGTTGATCGGTCAGCTAGTTACGCTGAGCCCTCTCAAGAAAGTGATCAAAGCATCTAAGGCTGTAATGGAAAACCCTGTAGCGTGTTATGTCTATACCGGTAGAAATGACGATATTGGACAAATGCTATTGGCGCTCAAGGCTTTAGAGTCTGAAACTGCTGGGCTTATAGGTCGGATTGCTGACTCGGCTAATACGATGATGAATAGTTCGACTAGCCTAGGTGTTGCCGTTAATCAGTCTCGCGCAGGTGTTGAAAGGCAGTATGCAGAAACGGATCAGGTTGCTGCTGCTATTAATGAAATGTCTGCCAGTATTCAAGAAGTGGCTGGCAACGCTCAAAGTACAGCGTATTCTGCAGAGCAAGGAAAGATAGAAACAAGTAAAGGTAGACAAGTCGTTGAAAAAACGGTTTCCTCTGTTAAAGCACTCCGAGATGAAATCATTCAAGCAGCTAAGGTAATTGATGAAGTTAAAGCCAGCAGTAATTCAATCTCAACAATATTGGATGTGATTAATGCGATTGCTGAGCAAACAAACCTGTTGGCGTTAAATGCCGCGATAGAGGCTGCGCGTGCAGGTGATGCGGGACGAGGATTTGCTGTCGTCGCTGATGAGGTTAGATCTTTAGCAACAAGAACGAGAACATCAACGGAAGAAATTCGGGTGATGATTGATCAGCTGCAATCTAACTCCACAAAAGCTGTTGATGTGATGAATTTAGGAAAAGAAAAAACGGAAGAGGCGGCCATTAAAGGGAGTGAAGCTGTAACATCTTTAGAAGCCATTTGGGCTGCTATTGAAAAT
>SLCQ01000250.1 GCA_007125745.1 Nitrincola sp. | reverse complement strand
GCGTCTTTCTGATGGCAATGCCGCAATGATTGAGCTTTTTGGCGCCAAAGACCTCAGTGAGTTGTTATCACTTTCACCAGCAGACTTATCTCCTCATAAACAACCCTGTGGCACTCTTTCCAGTACCCTATGTCAACAGGAAGTTGAGAACGCATTAAAAAATGGATCTAGCTTCTTTGAATGGGTTCACAAACGCTTGGACGGTAAAGAGATCACTTGCGCGGTTTTGCTAACACGCAATGAAAATGAGGGTGAAACCGTCATACAAGGCACCGTGCGAGATATTACTGAACAAAAAATTCAGCAATCGCAACTGGAAAGAATTGCTCATTACGACGTACTCACCTCCATGCCAAATCGTGTTTTGCTAGCGGATCGGATGAAGCAAGCGATGTCACATGCAAAAATAACCCAAACAGTTGTTGCCATTGCTTATCTGGATATCGATGGCTTTAAAATGATTAATGATCAACATGGCCATAATTCCGGTGACCGTTTTTTAGTGCAACTTTCAAAGCGCATGCGCAACGTATTAAGAGAAACGGATACCCTTGCCAGAATTGGTGGTGATGAATTTGTCATTGTGATAGGAGATTTTCAAAACCCAGACGCAAGTCTGCCTGTTTTTGATCGCCTGCTTGAAGAGGCCTCTCATCCCTTTAGCGATGGTGAAAATCAGTTGCAAGTTTCGGCTAGCTTGGGCATTACTTTTTACCCTCAAGCAGATGTCTTGGATGCTGATCAGTTATTACGTCAGGCAGACCAAGCCATGTATCAGGCCAAATTAGCTGGAAAGAACCGCTACCACCTGTTCGACCTCATCAATGACAAAGCTCAACGAGGCCATCACTCTCAAATAGCTCGGTTACAAACCGCTCTTCAAACAGAAGAGTTCATCCTGTTTTATCAACCCAAGGTGAATATGAAAACGGGAAGGGTTTTGGGCGTAGAAGCGTTAATTCGCTGGCAACACCCAGAATTGGGCTGTTTAGGGCCTGATCAATTCCTACCACTGATAGAAGGCCACCCCTTGGAGGTTAGCGTTGATAATTGGGTATTAGAGACGGCCGTTAAACAGATGTCGGCATGGCATCAGCAAGGAATAGAGTTACCTATAAGCATTAATCTAGGCGCTTACCAGTTACAAAGCCCTGATTTTGTACAAACACTTCGCAATACCTTACATCGCTATCCTGACTGCTTACCTGAGCATTTAGAACTTGAAATACTTGAGTCAAGCGCACTCAGTGATTTAGAGCGCGTTACACAAGTCATGAATGAATGTATCTCTTTAGGTGTTCGTTTTGCCCTAGATGACTTTGGCACCGGATACTCCTCTTTAACCTACCTTAAGCGCTTGCCTGCAGAATCCTTGAAAATTGATCGAAGTTTTGTTGGTGACATGTTGGAAGATCCAGATGATCATGCCATATTAGAAGGTGTACTAGGTCTGGCTCGTGCATTTGGTCGGCAGGCCATTGCCGAAGGTGTGGAAACTGAAGCGCAAGGCATTGCACTGTTAGCCTTAGGCTGTGAAGTTGCACAAGGCTATTATATTGCGCGCCCCCAGCCCGCATCAGATGTTATCCAATGGATGAAAGCTTGGAAAAAACCAGATAGCTGGAAAGATAGCATTGATACAAACAGTCACTAAAAGCCTTAGAACTAAACCCAATGACCTTCGGAATATAGGACACACTTCACCTACATGAACACCAATTCACTTCACCAACTTAACCGTCAACTGATCTGGAAAGGCTTTACTCAACTGGTCCCCCTATCGCTGTTTGTGATTGCTTTTGGTATAGCCTTTGGTCTTGCGGCTAAACAAACCGGCTTGAGTAATGCTGAATCACTAGCGATGAGCACACTGGTATTTGCAGGCGCTTCTCAGTTTGCCTCATTAGAGCTTTGGGGCCCGCAGGTTTCTCTGATCACCCTATTGATCACCGTATTTGCCATTAATGCGCGCCATTTATTGATGGGAGCTACATTATATCCTTGGTTACAGCATTTACCCCGAAGTAAGCGCTATGGTGTCATGTTATTGGCTTCCGATGCCAATTGGGCACTATCACTCCAAGCCTTTACTAAAGGACAGCCTGGATTTGGGCTTTTATTAGGCGGCGGCCTATCACTGTGGGTTTTCTGGATTTTTGGCACCTGGATAGGTTTATATTTTGGTAACTTAATTCATGACCCCAAAGCTTATGGTATTGATATGGTGATGGGGTGCTTTCTATTAGCGATGGTTGTGGGTGGTGAAAAAAATCTGCGTATGCTGGTGATTTGGCTGATTGCCGCCACTGCATCACTGCTGGCTTTTTTGTTTCTCCCTGAAAACAGTCATGTTGTGATAGGCGCCCTCGCCGGTGGCGTTGTCGGCCTTCTCTGGATGGACCAACAAAAGCGAGACTCATCCAATGTTTGAGACCGCAGGGTTAGGTGCAATGTTTGTTATAGGTGCTATATTTCTTGTCACCCTGGCTACTCGATTAGGGGGTGTTTTTATCATGTCATTTATCCCGATTAGCTATCGAGTAAAACAGTTCATTCAAGCCATGTCAGGTTCTGTGTTGGTGGCTATCTTGACCCCACTTGCCTTCACCGGTGATATAGGCGCTAAGCTTGCTTTACTCAGCACAGCTGTAGTCATGCTTATATTAAAGCAACCGCTTCCTGCTATAACACTAGGTATTGCTGTAGCGGCTCTATATAGACACTTCACATAAACCTGAAAACTTATCAACGTGGCTGGACTCTTTTAAGGTAGGTTACTCTGTCCGACAGCTAAGTGATTGGAATCAGCATATGCTCGCACTGTCCTTAAGATAATTGTTTTATCTAAGTACCAGCGCCGCTACAAGGCTAAAAACGATAAAGCCTAGGGTTGCCTTGGCATAGCGCTTCACCTAGGTTCCGCTTTGAGAGTGGTTGGAAAATGACATAAGATTTCATCTGTTAACGATTTTAAATTAATAGGTTTGGTTAAAAATCCGTTCATACCAGCCTTCTGGCACTT
>SLCQ01000208.1 GCA_007125745.1 Nitrincola sp. | reverse complement strand
GTCGTTGGCAAGGTATCGATGCAGACTTCTGTCGTGCAGTCGCTGCAGCTGTGTTAGGTGACGCTGAAAAAGTCAACTTTGTTTCCTTGACTGCTACCGAGCGTTTCACCGCATTGCAATCGGGTGAAATCGATGTGCTTCCTCGTAACACCACTTGGACATTGACGCGAGATGCATCACTGGGTCTCAATTTCACTGGTACTAACTACTATGACGGCCAAGGCTTCCTGGTCAGTAAAGATCTGGGCGTAGAAAGTGCTTTAGAGCTTGATGGCGCTTCTGTCTGTATCTCTTCCGGTACCACCACAGAGCTAAACCTAGCAGACTACTTCCGCATGAACGGCATGAGCTATGAGCCTGTTCTGTATGATACGGCAGACCAAACTGCGGCAGGCTTCGAAGCGGGTCGCTGTGATATTTTAACTTCAGATCAATCTCAACTTTACGCACTTCGTTTACAGCTATCAGATCCTGATAGTGCTGTAGTACTTCCAGAGGTGATCTCGAAAGAGCCTTTAGGACCTGTAGTTCGTCAAGGTGATGATGTCTGGTACAACATCGTTAAGTGGGTACTTTTTGCTAAGGTGAATGCCGAAGAAATGGGTATTACCAGTGAAAATGTCGATGAGATGAAAGAGTCAAATGACCCAGCAGTTCAGCGAATCTTAGGTACCTCCGGTAACATGGGTGAACTTCTGCGCATCGAAAATGACTGGGCTTACAATATCATTAAGCAAGTTGGTAACTATGGTGAAGTATTCGATCGCACTGTTGGTACTGGCTCACCACTGAATATTGAGCGCGGTTTGAACGCACTATGGACAGAGGGTGGTCTGCAGTACGCTCCACCTATCCGTTAATCGTTCATTCTTGAGTAAACAGTCTGAGCCATGAGTTGCTAACTCATGGCTCACCTTGGCTCCCAACCAAGCTCCTAACGTGACTGTGACAGAGGCGCTTACACTCCATGAAATTAGATAACCGCAATGGTCTAACACGCCTGATCTATAATCCAACAGTGCGAAGTTTATTCTTTCAAGCTGTTGTTTTAGCTGGATTGCTCTGGTTTTTGCTGACGATTATCAGCAATGTCATGACTAACCTCGATACACGAGGAATATCGACGGGTTTTGGTTTTTTAAGTCAACCAGCGGGATTTGGTATTTCTCAGACCCTTATTGAATACAATGAAACCTTCACCTTTGGACGCACCTTTTTTGTTGGATTGCTGAATACGTTACTGGTATCTGCTCTAGGGATAGTTTCAGCAACGGTATTGGGTGTGTTTGTAGGTGTCAGCCGTATCTCTCCGAATTGGCTATTACGAAAAATTTCGATGGTCTATATTGAAGTTCTTCGTAATATCCCATTACTGTTACAAATCTTTTTTTGGTATTACGTCGTCCTGCAAACCTTGCCACGACCACGAGACAGTCTGACGTTTGGTGAGACGGTTTTTATTAATATCCGTGGTGTGTTTATGCCTAAACCCATGGCCGAGTCAGGCTTTGTGGTTTACATGACACTCATCGTGGCCGCTATTATCGGTGTGTTTGTTTTAGGACGCTGGGCAAAACGACGCATGATTAATACGGGTCAACAGTTTCCGGTTTTCTGGGCATCTGTTGGTATCCTCGTCGCTACACTGGTGATCGGCTTTTTCATCACCGGACGCCCCATTGCCTTTGATTACCCAGAACTTCGCGGCTTAAATTTCCGCGGCGGTATGTCGTTAATTCCTGAACTGATCGCTCTTTGGTTCGCTTTAACCATTTATACCAGTACTTATATTGGTGAAATTGTTCGATCAGGCATTCAGTCAGTTGCTCATGGACAAACTGAGGCCTGTCGTGCGTTAGGGTTAAATGAAAAGCAACGCATGAACCTGGTCATATTGCCTCAAGCCATGCGGGTCATGATCCCGCCAATGACCAGTCAATATCTCAATCTGACCAAAAACTCATCCTTGGCAACCGCGATAGGCTATCCAGATCTAGTCTCGGTGTTTGCCGGTACGACCCTGAATCAAACCGGTCAAGCGATCGAAATTATTACCATGACCATGTTGGTGTACCTAACAATCAGCTTGTTGGTATCCGCCTTTATGAACTGGTTTAACAAGCGCGTTGCGTTGGTGGAGCGATAAAAATGGATAAATTTACTCCCATTGAGAGCCGTCCAGCCCCGCTTGTTGAAGTGGGTGTGATTGGCTGGATGAGAAAGAATCTTTTCTCAAGTATACCCAATACACTGGTCACATTATTTACCGCATATATGCTGTGGATCGTTTTGGTGCCCTTTATCAACTGGGCCTTTATCACCTCAGATTGGTTTGGAGACTCGCGCCAAGACTGCACCAGTGGTGGTGCCTGTTGGGTATTTGTCACCGTACGTTGGAATCTGTTTATGTACGGGTTTTATCCCGAAGACAGTTACTGGCGACCTAATTTAGCGTTTATTTTACTTATTGCCATTTTGGTATGGCTATCTGTACCCAATTTGCCCTACAAAAAATGGGTTGGCATAGCGGCAGTAACGATCTATCCCGTGGTGGCCTTTGTCCTGCTTTACGGTGGATTCGGGCTAGATATCGTCCCTACCCATCGCTGGGGTGGCTTAATGCTGACACTGGTACTGGCGTTGGTTGGTATCGTGGTCGCTATCCCTATCGGGATCTTATTAGCACTGGGTCGTCGAAGTGAAATGCCTGTGATTAAGATGGTATGTGTCATCTTCATTGAGTTTTGGCGTGGCGTCCCTTTGATCACCATTCTCTTCATGGCTTCGGTGATGTTGCCGCTGTTCTTTGCCGGTGGAACGGACGCCGACAAGCTCATGCGCGCCCTGATCGGTATCGTGATGTTTCAGTCAGCGTATATGGCTGAGGTTGTTCGGGGTGGTTTGCAAGCCTTGAGTAAAGGGCAATTTGAAGGTGCTGATGCACTGGGACTGAGTTATTGGCAAAAGATGAACTTGGTGGTGCTTCCTCAGGCTCTCAAAATTATGATTCCAGGCATCGTCAATACCTTGATCTCGCTGTTCAAGGATACCAGCCTGATCGTCATCATCGGCATCTTAGACATACTCGGTATGGTGCGTCAGGCACTCTCTGATCCTGCTTGGTTGGGATACCCTGCCGAGGGCTATTTATTTGCCGCATTCATGTTCTGGATCTTCTGCTTCAGTATGTCGCGCTACAGTATTTATCTTGAAGATCGCCTTAACACTGGCCATCGGAATTAAGTGGAGTTCTGATTTATGACGAACGAACAAGAGTTCATTATTACGCTAAACAAAGTCAATAAATGGTACGGCCAGTTTCACGTTTTAAAAGATATCAATCTGAACGTGAAAGTGGGTGAGCGTATTGTTATCTGTGGACCATCGGGTTCAGGCAAGTCCACTATGATTCGCTGTATAAACCATTTAGAAGAACATCAAGAAGGGGAGATTGTTGTTGATGGCGTGGTTCTCAACAATGACCTTAAAAATATCGGCCAAATTCGTAAAGAAGTGGGCATGGTGTTTCAGCACTTTAACCTGTTTCCGCATTTAACCGTGCTACAAAACTGCACCTTAGCCCCTATTTGGGTCAGAAAAATGCCTCAAAAAGAAGCGGAAGCGATTGCAATGAAATATCTGGAACGGGTTAAAATTCCAGATCAAGCGCATAAATACCCCGGTCAGCTATCCGGTGGACAGCAACAACGTGTAGCGATTGCACGAAGCCTGTGTATGAATCCGCGTGTTATGCTGTTTGATGAGCCAACCTCGGCACTGGATCCTGAAATGATTAAAGAAGTGCTCGACGTCATGGTGGAGTTAGCTCAGGAAGGCATGACTATGCTGTGTGTTACCCATGAAATGGGCTTTGCCAAAAAAGTGGCTGATCGGGTTATCTTTATGGATGCGGGACAAATTATTGAGCAGAATGAACCGGAAGCTTTCTTTAATAACCCGCAGTCTGATCGCACCAAACTCTTCTTAAGCCAAGTGTTGGGTCATTAAATTCTGTCCTAACCTTGGATTCGAGCATCGAGTAACAGCGAACCTGTTACTCGATCTCTTGTCTTAGTGAACGATATCTTAAGTCTTAGCGTATCTTTACATGGATTACCCTATATTTGATGGGTGATCTGTTTACAATGTATGCCAAGTGTTCTTAATCACGGAGAGATCTCGTTGTGCGTCAGTCTTGCTTAGTTCTCCTTATCAGTTTACTGGTGCTCTTGGCCGGTTGCGATCAATCATCACAGGTGCAACAGCAACAGCAACAGCAACAGCGTCAAGCAAGAGATCACCTCGTTGAACTCTATCCTGTATCTTATGAAAACGTTAAGCTAGATAGAACCCGAACCGGAACCTTGCGCGCAACAAAGCGCTTTAGAGTGTTTGCGCAGGAAGAGGGGCAAATTGCTGATCTCCCTTGGTATCCCGGTGATCGTGTAAATCAGCAGGATCTACTCATGAGGCTAGACGATAGCCTACTTCGCTCACACATTTCTCGTAGCCAAGCTGAATTGAATCGCGCAGAAAGAGATTTAGAGCGAGCCAGATCACTTTCGCAACGAAACCTGACGTCGGTAGAAGAGCTACAACGGCGTGAGACAGAGATGGAAAAGGCAAAAGCAGACCTTTCTGTATTAACGACTCGTTCCGGTTTTACCCGTGTTGATGCTCCCTTTTCAGGGGTCATCACAGAACGACTATCTGAGCCAGGCAGTTTTGCGTCAAAAAATACCCACCTACTGACATTGATTGATCCTGACTCTATCGTGATTGATATAGCATTTTCTGAGCAGGTCATTTCTCAGCTATCCATTGAGGATGAGGTTGAAGTGCGCATTGATGCATTGGGTTCTGAAGCCTTTACTGGTCATATATCACGGATCTATCCAGAAATAGACCCGCTAACTCGTCGTGGTCAAGTAGAAGTGAGCTTAAATCCTGTTCCATCAGGTGCTTTACCAGGGCAGTTAGCACGGGTGAGCCTGACAGCAAACCTGCAACAGCGCATGATGATTCCTTTTTCTGCAGTGCGCGTTGATCAACAAGAATATGTTTATGTGATGAGTGATGACAAGATAGTAAAGCGAAAACCCGTCACTACAGGCCTAAGGGTGGCTGACAGAATAGAGATTGTTGATGGGCTTAAAGCCGGCGACCAAGTTGTTATTCGTGGCTTTATGGGGTTAAGCGAAGGAAGGCAAGTAACGCCGGTAACGCCTTTATCAGAGAGAGGTCAATAATATGTCAGGTCAGGTCCGTCGTCATGGCTCCGGACTGGCAGGCTGGTCTATTCGACACCCCATAGGCGTTACCATGATTGCACTAGCCATAGTTGTGCTGGGTGTATTTATGTTGACACGCTTATCAGTTGATCTGCTTCCCCGACTGATTTACCCAGAAATTAGAGTCAATATCAGTGATCCGGGTGTGCCTGCCTTGGTAATGGAAGATAGAGTGACACGCTTTTTAGAAGAGCAATTAGCTGTCACTGAAGATATGGTGAATATTCGCTCTAATACCAGTCAAGGAAGAAGCTCGGTTGATCTGATCTTCCCCTATGGAAAAGATATTGATATTGCACTCAGAGATGCCAGTACTCGCTTGGATAGAGCCAGACGTTTACTGCCAGACTCAATAGATCAACCCACAATTTTTAAGCGCGACCCTTCACAAATTCCGGTCATGCAGTTTGCGATCAGCTCTTCTCTTCGTGACCCTGTCGAGTTGAGAACATGGGTTGATGATGTGTTTTCCAATTGGTTTATCAATTTGCCGGGTGTTGCTGCCGCAGAAGTGGGTGGCGGATTGGAACGTGAAATTCAAATCTTGCCCGATCCCGTTCGTTTGGCTGGTTTAGGGTTGGAGTTGGATGATGTAGTGGATGCGCTAACACGCAATCATCGTGAAGACCCTGCTGGGCGTTTGCAAACACAGCGGCAAGAGATTTCTGGACGTATCAGTGGTCGTTTTGAAAGTGTTGATGCATTAGCATCACTTTCCATTCCTTTGTACGATGGTAGTGTGATCTCATTGGATGAGGTAGCGACCATCCTCGATACCCACAAAGATGAGCGACTGCGCATTCGATCAAATGGAATACCTGCGTTGCAACTATCGATTCAAAGCCAACCTGACGCCAACACGATAGCGGTGGCAGATTACGTACAAGAGCGCATGCAATGGCTACATCAACAGGGTCTGATACCGGATGATATTGAAGTCGCTGTCGTCTCTGACCAATCTATCTATGTCCGTCAAGCGCTTAACAACTCGGTTATTGCGGTCGTGAGTGGTGCATTATTAGCCATGTCTGTGGTGTATATCTTTTTAGGCAATTTACGGCGCACATTGATCATTGGTAGCGCGATCCCTATTGCAGTGATGGTCACATTTGTGTTGATGGGTATCGGTAATTTAACGATCAATATTATGACCTTAGGTGGCTTGGCGCTCGGTGTTGGGATGTTGGTGGATAACACCATCGTGATGCTGGAAAATATCTACCGCCATCAGCGTGAAGGTGAAGACAGTCTAGAGGATGCTGAACAAGCCGCTGCAGAGGTGAATAGCGCTATTTTGGCCTCTACATCGACTAACTTAGCCGCCATTTTGCCTTTCCTGTTTGTGGGTGGTTTAGTGGGTTTACTGTTCCGTGAGCTAATTATTACCATCTCCGCTGCTGTCGTTGCATCCATGGTGATCGCCTTGACACTGGTACCTGCACTCTCTTCACGCGTTTTGACCCGTCAAACAAGCGGGTTTCGCCGCTGGATAGATGGGTGTATTGAGCGTTTACAAATCGCCTATGCGTGGCTTATCTCATATGTACTGAAGTTTCGCTGGCCTATACCTTTGCTGTTTTTAGGGTTGTTAGGATTCTGTGCACCAACCTTTCTGGGCGGTGCACAGACCTTCCTGCCTTCAATGGATAATGGTCAAGTGGATATACGCATCATTGGTGATCCTGACATCACGCTAAACGAAATGGATCAACGTGTCTTAATGATTGAATCCATTATCAATAACAACCCTCAGGTGGAAAGTGTTTTTGTGGTTTCCGGTGGCTTTGTATGGGGGCGTGCGTCTCGGGAAGCGGCCAATCAAGCCAGTATCACTGTTCAACTCTTACCTATGGCAGAGAGACAAATGAGCTCTCAGCAATGGATTAACCGCATTAATCAACAGATCGCTGAAGAAAAAATTGCAGGCGTACAGGTACGTGCCCGTCCTCGTGGTATTCGGGGCATTCGAACCAGTACGGGAGATGATGATATCAGTATCCGTTTTCAAGGCGCAGATCTAGATATACTGGATCAGTTAGCTAGAGAGGCGGTTGAGCGATTGCAACCGGTTCAAGGACTGCAAAACTTAGGCTACTCATCAGAAGAACAGGTGCTTGAGCTAGATTTTCGTGTCGATCGCGATAGAGCAGCGGCATTAGGGGTGAATGTTCAGGATGTTAATGCGGCATTGATGATGGCGCTTGAGGGACGAGTCGTGACAGACTTTTATGAAGGAGGCCGTGGTTTCGATATTCGAGTTAGACTCCCACGGGAACTGACCCGAGATGTTCAAGACTTAGAATCCGTTAAACTCTTTCCCGCCAGCAATGGGCGTTTACCTGTTTATTTAGGTGACCTGGTCAGTATTGATTTAACCAAGTCACCCGGAAGTATTCGTCGAGATAGCCAGATGCGCATCGTAGAAGTATCAGCATCATTGGTATCAGGATTTCCTCTCGGGCAAGTCTTGGAAGATATCGATCGATCACTCTCTGATATGAACCTTCCTAGTGGCTACTCCCGGTTTGAAGGGGGCTCAGGACAGGCACTTCAAGAAGGACAACGCTTAACTGGCATCTTGTTGGTACTGGCCTTATTCCTCGTGTTTGTGGTGATGGCGGTTCAGTATGAATCACTTCGCAACCCCTTGGTGATTATTCTGAGTGTTCCCTTTAGTGCCATAGGTGTGGCGGCTGGGTTAAACCTGCTCAACATGCCATTATCTATGCCCGTTTGGCTTGGCATGATCATGTTAGCTGGAATCGTAGTAAACAATGCCATCGTGCTGGTAGAGTATATTGAACTGCAACAAGATAAAGGGATGCGTCGAGACGAGGCTATTGTTGCGGCAGCTCGCCTTCGTCTTCGACCTATCATGATGACAACCATGACCACTGTCGCGGGCATGTTGCCATTAGCGATTGGCATAGGGGAAGGCTCTGAAATGCTTCAGCCACTGGCGGTAT
Source organism: Nitrincola sp. (assembly GCA_007125745.1). Taxonomy (GTDB): domain Bacteria; phylum Pseudomonadota; class Gammaproteobacteria; order Pseudomonadales; family Balneatricaceae; genus Nitrincola. The sequence goes on along the minus strand of SLCQ01000208.1, from coordinate 3,187 downwards.
CCATCGTCTTCGGCTTAAGTTTTTCGATGCTGGTTGGCTTGCTATTGATACCGGTCATCTACTCCTATCTTCAGCCACCAGAGCGCAAGGTAAGTGGTTTGGCTCAGGTGGCAACGTCAGGCTAGTGTCTACCAATGAAAAAGATAGTAGACGCTAGCAACGGCAATGAAGACAGCGATGGCGAAATGGATCCAAGGAAAGGCTTCAGGTGCAGGAAGCACTTTATGTTGATCAGGTGAATCAATCCCCTTTTTCTTGCCCGTAAACATGGCTTTCACCAACCCTTCACCCATGAACTTATACAGGATAATTGCGGTGATATGGAGTGCGACGAGGATTAAGATCCAGTCAAAAAAGTTCCTGTGCCAACCACTCATCCAGCGAACGGTATCTCGGTCAGCAGAACTGACAAGAGGCCCTTGAAACAAAATATCATCGGATGTGTAAAGACCTGTCAGCAACTGAAAGCCGAGAGCTCCCAGCAAGACGATCACCATCAAGCCGCCTAACGGGTTATGGCCAAGATAGTGAATAGGTTGGCGCTTGATCAGTGCTGACGCATAGACCCACCAACTCGCAGGGCCTGTCAGGAAGCGACTAAAACGCGCCGCAGGTGTGCCAATAAAGCCCCAGATAATTCGGTAAATTAACAAGCCTAATAATATTTGTGCGAGAATCATATGATGGTCAAGCGCATCAAAACTCTGGCTCTGCTTCGCAGAAAACCAAAGTAAAAACAGTAAAATAGGTAAGCTCCAATGAAACACCCTGATGCTCCAGTCCCATACCTTCACGTCATCTTTCATAAAATATCCTTCTGGGGGGCAGAGTCTGTGGTATCCCCACGAACTATTAATAAAGAACTTAAATTTAGTCAAATAAGAGATAGTTCATAGCTCTTGGTGATCAAATAGTTCACTAAAAACTATTGACCACCAGAGCTATTAACGTAACGTCTATATTGAACAAAATTATTCCGTTTGTCTGCCCCGGTATGCCTAAAACTCGTCAAAGAGCTCGGGTGGGTCTATGTTGGATGAGTTCGTCTTCCCCATCTCCCCGTGACCCCCCCCAATCTCCCTAAAGCTCTGTGCTTCCCAGTTCTAGCAGGGTGGCGTTTCCGCCTACGGCGGTGGTGTTGATGGTGCGGGTTCTTTCAGTGACAAAGCGCAAGAGATGGTCTGGTTGCAGTAGGTGCGAGCAGTTTTCTGGATCTGTTTCTGCTATCAGTTGTACCAATAACCCTTCGCGTTGTGCCAATAAGCGGTTGAGGTGCCGAGCGTTTTCGGGGGTACATACAGCGGCGACTGCGGCGATGCCTTTAAGGTTCATGGCATCTTCCATCGACATGTCGGGGAGTGATTGAATAGCGCCATCTGGAAGCCCGAACATGTGTGCTTTTTCAACCAAGTCGCGAACCCAGTCGCTGTTACCTGACCATTGCAGGAGCACACAGTTTCCACAGGCAAGTGCCGCCATGATTTGACCCACCATGGCAGTTTTGCTGGCGCTGTTATCGCCTGTGACCAGTACCACGCCGCGTCCATTTAGATACAGCTCGTTTGACTCGCCCGTTGGGCCTGGCATCACGTGAATCGGTTCTAAGGTGATGCTGAGGTCCAGGAGAGTGCGTAAGAGTGACTTGATGCTGGCATCACGAGTTTGTGGTAATTCGGCAGTCAGCTTTTTAAGGCGATGACTGCGGTTGATAAAGCCAAGGTGATTCCAGCTTTCCCATGCATTTAGCGCCTGTTGGATTTTTGGGTCTTGATTGCTCATCAGTGCGCCTCCTGTGCTGGGGTCAGTTGAGTGTAGCGAAGTAGGTAATGTGGCCCACCGGCTTTAGGGCCTGTGCCTGAGAGACCTTGTCCACCAAAGGGTTGCACACCCACTGCCGCACCAATTTGGTTTCGGTTGATGTAACAGTTGCCGACTCGGACACGTGCTTCGATGTCAGATGCAGTTCGTTCGTTGCGACTGTGTATGCCCAGTGTTAGGCCGTAGCCCGTGGCGTTGATTTGATCGATTAATTGATTTAGCTGGCTGGCTTTATAGCGAAGCAAGTGAATGATAGGGCCAAATTGCTCTCTACCCAGTTCACTAATTGCGCTAATTTCAAAAGCTGTCGGTGCAACAAAGGTACCGTGTTTACATTCGGCATCCAGTGGCGTTTGAGCTAAGAGTTTAGCGCTTTTCTTCATTTTTTCGATATGGCTTAGTAGTCCTTCCTGCGCCTCTTCGTCAATGACTGGGCCGACGTCGGTGCTGTGAAGACGAGGGTCTCCTACGACCTGCTCTGCCATGGCACCACGCAGTAGTTCAATAATTCGATCAGCAATGTCTTCCTGTACGCATAGAATGCGCAGAGCGGAACACCGCTGTCCTGCAGAGGCAAATCCAGACAAGATTGCATCGGTCACCACTTGCTCTGGAAGCGCCGTTGAGTCGACGATCATCGCATTTTGACCACCCGTTTCTGCAATAAAGGGGACAGGATCACTGTCGCGTTCGGCAAGTGAGCGGTTGATCAGTTGAGCTGTTTCAGTTGAGCCAGTAAAAGCCACACCTGCAATACGAGGATCTTGTGTTAAGGGTGCTCCTACTGTTCGGCCTTCACCGGGTAGTAGCGTGAAAGCATCACCCGCAACACCTGCTTGGTAGATCAGTTCTGCCGCTTTGCAAGCGATTAAGCTGGTTTGTTCAGCCGGTTTGGCAATGACGCTGTTTCCTGCGGCCAGTGCGGCAGAAACTTGACCCAGGAAAATAGCCAGTGGGAAGTTCCAAGGACTGATACAGACAAACACGCCTCGGCCTTGCCGTCTCCAGAGTGATTGTTCACCTTCAAGTTGCGCTAAGCTGATGTTGTGGTCACAGTGATGCTCAGCTTGGTTGGCGTAGTAACGACAGAAGTCGACCGCTTCGCGTACTTCGTCTATGGCGTCTTGAATCGTTTTTCCGGCCTCCATATGACAGATGGCACATAGCTCGGCCAGATTTTCTTCCAACAAGTTCGCTAGCTTGCGCAGTGCATCAGCACGCTGTTTTACCGGCGTTGCTTGCCACTGAGTAAAGCCTGATGTGGCAACGTCGATCGCTTTTTTAGCTAACTCAACATCCGCAAATGCAACTTTACCAACCTCAATGCGGTGGTTGTGTGGTGCTTTAATCTGGTGATAGCTGAGCCCTT
>SLCQ01000031.1 GCA_007125745.1 Nitrincola sp. | reverse complement strand
TCGCTTTAATGTTTAAGTGACGCCCTTTTTTAGCCGCAAGCTGTTGACAAGCAGGGCTAAAAAGAGAATAATTTGCGGCCTTGAAAGTACGTGGCAATGTAGCTCAGTCGGTTAGAGCAACGCATTCATAATGCGTGGGTCGCAGGTTCGAATCCCGCCATTGCCACCATTTCAGGGTTTCGATTTTAGGGGTATAGCCAAGCGGTAAGGCAACGGGTTTTGATCCCGTCATGCGGAGGTTCGAATCCTCCTACCCCTGCCATTCACTTCATCATTGATCTCCATCAACTTTTTTGTTTATTCAAACACCTTTATTTTTTTACTCTCCTTATTTCAACTATAATTTATGAGTATATGCCTTGATTATATTAGGCTTACTTCTCTATAGTAGTTAACACTGAACTCTTCTCAAACGTGATCACACTATTCCCATGGAAACATCTGAGCCGGATTTTAAAAAAAGCACACTTGATCAGAAAGAAACGACTTCCATCCTGTTTCTGGGTTTCACACGTGAGGTTGCCGCTGAGACTCAAGCATCACTTGTATCTGCCAGAATCACCCCTCGTTGCCGTATCATCAGCAATGAGCATGAACTAAAGGGCTCATTAGCAGAGCGTAGCTGGTCCTTATTGCTACTCGGTCAGATGCAAACCCAGTCATTAGACTTTTTTCGCGCATCACAAATCATTAAAGAGTTAAATAAAGACATTCCAGTCATACTGATCTGTGACCAACCTCCCAATGCAGATACCCACCTGAAACTGATTGAAGAAGGCATTCAAGTCGCCTTCACCGGGGGCAATGAAAAACTGACAGTCATGTATATCTATCAGGCCTTAGCGGGACTCAAACAGCGCAAACATTGGCGCTTGTGCGAAGCATTACTTGAAAAAGCAGAGCACCGTGTCACCTCACTGATAGATGACTCAAGAACGGCCATCTGCTTTGTTAGAGACAACCGCATCTGTTATGCCAATGAACGATTCCATGAACTGCTTGGGTATACCGACCTCAATGACTTGAGTGGTTTAGCACTTGAAAAGATAGTCACAGCAAACCATAAAGAAACACTTCAAGAAACAATCCGCAAAGTCAATTCAGGCCAAGATAGAGATATTAACGTTGCAGTAGACATAATACGCGCTGATACCACACGCTTTCATGCTAATTTAACTTTAAACTCTGCAGTTTATGGTGAGCAAGAAGCGATACAGATCGACATAGTACAACAGCTATCAGATACAGAAATTTTCAATGAAATTGATCCCATCAGCGGCCTTCTCAACCAAGCGGGTTTTGCTAAACAGTTAGATCAACGGCTTGAACTCGCACGTAAAGGTGGCCATGACAGTTTCTTTCTGTATATCCAAATTGATACGTTTAATGAGATCACCAGCACATCTGGACTGGTCGCCATAGACTTGTTGCTGGGCAGTATGGGCCAGCTTCTTAAAGGCTTAATCAACGACAGCCATACCCTGGCACATATTGATGATAATGTATTTGCGGTTATTTTATCTGATCCCAGTCCAGATACCGCTAAATCGCTAGCGCGCGAGATTTGTCTGGCGACTGTTAATATGAAGCTGGCGGTGGGAGATCAACCGATACATACCAGTTGCTCAATCGGTATCACGACTATTAATGAAAGCACCTCTCGCGGCACTGAAGTCTTTGAGCAAGCAACCACGGCATTAAAGCAACTTCATGACAGTGATAAAAAGGGCAACGGCTTTAATTTTTATAAGCCGGATCAACGCAAGCCTGTTATCGGCAATGATGAAGCGGCTGTTCAACAAGTTGTCGATGCGATCACTCACAACAGCTTTAAGCTTTTGTTTCAACCCATTGTACCTTTAACAACAGAAGTTCAACTGGCCAATTATGAGATTTTTCTTCGCCTCATTACCGATGATAATGAAGAAGTGTCACCCACTATTTTCATGAGCAGTATTCCAGATGATAATGTACTGGCGAGAATGGATATGTGGGTACTTGAAGAATGTGTCATGTTGATGCGACAGTCCCTAGATCAAGGCAAACGCAATCGTCTCTTCGTCAATGTTACCGGACGCACTTTACGCAATAAATCCCTACTACCCTGGTTTGCTGAGCAATTAAGAAGCTTACGCTTACCGGCGGATCACTTTGTATTTCAAATAAGTGAAGTAGATGCGCTGGCATCACCTGCTTACTATAAGGCTTTCTGTAAAGCGCTTCATAAGCTCCACTGTCTCATCTGCCTAAAGCACTATGGAAGCACATCAGAGTCATCCTATGTACTGGGTGACGCCAAAGTCGATTTCATCAAACTCGATGTAAGCTATCTCAAAGAGTTAAATAGAAACAGCATGACGCCTAAAGAGATGGCTGAAATTATTAAACCCTTAAAAGAAAAAGGTATGCAATTGATCACCCCGATGGTTGAAGACACACGGCAGATGAGCCAACTCTTCAGAATGGGTATCAATATGGTTCAAGGCCACTATCTACAACCTCCGCAACCCGAGATGGGTTATGATTTTTTTGAAGCCGCGGACGAGGAAAGTGAATAAAGATCGGCTCAGAGATCCTGAGCCGAGTTGTATGCAGAACAACTAATTACTGAACACCGTCTCTATCTCTGAAGCCAATCAGGTACAGAATACCGTCTAACCCTAGCGTCGAAATAGCCTGTTTAGCACTCTCACGGACTAAAGGCTTTGCTCTAAAAGCGATACCTAATCCGGCAATCGACAGCATCGGCAGATCATTAGCACCATCACCCACAGCAATCGTCTGCTCCAATCTAAGCCCTTCACGTTGCGCGATCTCTTTCAATAGCTCGGCCTTGCGCTCACCATTGACAATATCACCACGCACTAGACCTGTGACCTTACCATCTTGAATATCTAACTCGTTAGCATAGACATAATCAAAGCCAAGCTTTTGCTGTAAGCCTTTGGCAAAGTAATTAAACCCGCCAGATAAAATTGCGGTTTTAAAGCCAAGGGCTTTAAGTTGCGAGACCAGTGTTTCAGCACCTTCCGTAAGCTTTAGTCGAGTTGCTATTTGATCAAGTGCCGATATATCTAATCCTTCTAGCAATGCAACACGTTGACGAAAGCTTTCATTGAAGTCAATTTCGCCGCGCATAGCCGCTTCAGTAATCAAAGCAACCTGCTCACCGACACCTGCCTCTTTAGCCAACTCATCAATCACTTCAGCTTCGATCAAAGTGGAGTCCATATCAAAGACGACTAAGCGACGATTTCGACGATAAATATCATCTTGTTGAAAGGCTATATCCACCTCATAGTCGGATGCCGCCTGTAAAAATGCTTGACGCAATGCAGACGCATCCGCAGGAATACCTCGTACAGAAAACTCGACACAGGCCTTGTTACGTTCTGTGTTTGACGGTGTTTCCAAGGACACGCGACCAGAGAGTCGATTAATATTATCAATATTTAGCCCATGACTGGCGGCAATTTCTGCAACACGAGCAATGTGTAATGCGCTGATTCTGCGACCCAGCAAGGTGATGATATGACGTGATTTACCCTGCCCAGAAACCCACTGTTCGTAGTCTTTAGGATCAACTGGCTCGAAACGCACATGCATATCCAGCTCATGCGCTTTAAATAGTAGATCGCGTAACAGGTTGGATGCACCCGCCTCATTAGGCACCTGAATCAAAATACCCAAGGACAAGGTGTTGTGAATAACAGCCTGCCCTATATCGAGTATATTGACGTTAAAATTAGCAAGAATCCCGGTAATACCGGCAGTGACTCCCGGGCGATCCTTGCCTGATAGAGTCATCAATATAATTTCATTCATGGGGTTCATTTTTTTCTTGATGACTTAGCTTTACGACTTGATGAAGAGTTGTTCACGTCCTTCACCTTGCCTTGACGAAGTTGCTCTCGCTTAGACGATTTTTTGGCAACCGGCGCGCTATTTTGACCACTTCCATCAGCCAAATCAAAGTCAATTTTGCGTTCATCAAGATCAACCCTGACCACCCGCACATGCAGTCGATCACCTAGCTTAAACACACGTTTTGTGCGATCACCAACCAGGCGTTGCTTAGCGGCATCAAAGTGATAATAATCACTCGGCAAACCGGTAATATGGACAAGCCCTTCTACATACAAGTCTTTAATTTCGACAAATAAACCAAAGCCCGTCACCGCCGCAACAACACCTTCAAATTCATTGCCTATCTGGCCTTGCATATATTCGCACTTCAACCAGGCAAGAACATCTCGTGTTGCCTCATCGGCTCTGCGTTCGGTCATGGAGCACTGCTCACCCAAAGCAAGCATCTCTTCCATGGAATAGTGCTTCACAAATGCTGGTTTCGCAGAAAAGTGGGTAGGACGCTCTACAGCTTTTATGCGTTTACCAGAATGAATTGCCGCACGAATGGTACGATGCACAAGCAGGTCAGGATAACGACGAATAGGCGATGTGAAGTGCGCATAGGCTTCATAAGCTAAACCGAAGTGCCCTTTATTTTCAGGACTGTAAACAGCCTGTTGCATAGATCGCAACATCATGGTCTGGATAATATGCTGATCAGGACGGTTTTCAATGGTTTCTGCTAATTTTAAATAGTCCTTGGGTTCAGGCTTTTCACCACCAGGCAAATTCAGACCTAACTCACCCAAGAAAGCGCGCAGATTTTTAAGCTTTTGATCTTTTGGCCCTTCATGAATCCGGTATAGGCTAGGTTGCTTATATTTTTCCAGGAAGTGAGCCGTCGCTACATTGGCACAGAGCATGCACTCTTCAATTATTTTATGGGCATCATTACGATGAACTGGCACAATGCGCTCTATTTTTCGTTCTGGCCCGAATTCGATTCGCGTTTCTACGGTATCAAAATCGATGGCACCCCGTTCATCACGCGCTTTACGTAACGCTTTATAAAGCCCATACAAGGTTTCCAGGTGCGTCGTGACAGCGGCATATTCTTGATCAAGCGCTTGTTTTTCTTCAGGCTCACCAATCTGACCTAAGATCGTCGCGACCTTATTGTAAGTAAGCCGCGCCTTGGAATTAATGACAGCCTCATAAAAACGAAAATCTTTTAACACACCCGCACGCGAAATATTCATTTCACACACCATGGCCAAACGATCAACATTAGGATTGAGTGAGCATAGGCCATTAGACAATAGCTCAGGTAACATCGGCACCACAAAACCAGGGAAGTAAACCGAGTTACCGCGCAGGATCGCTTCATTATCCAACGCTGATCCTGGTTGGACATAGTAAGACACATCGGCAATAGCGACCCATAGTCGCCAACCACCTAATCGTTTCTTTTCTGCATAAACCGCATCATCAAAGTCTCGAGCATCTTCACCATCAATTGTCACTAAGGGCAGATCTCTCAGATCAATTCGGTTCTGCTTATCCTTTTCGGCCACTTCAGGCGTTAGTTCAGCTATTTGCTGTTGAACAGCATCAGGCCATTCGTTAGGAATATCGTGGCTATGAATGGCCACTTTAATTTCCATACCCGCAGATAAATGCTCACCTAATACTTCCACCACTTGGGCACGTGCTGGCTGACGTCTGTTAGGGTATTGTAAAATTTCCGCAACCACCAATTGACCATCGGAATAGTCGAGATTTGCGTGTTCATTCGGAATGATCATCACCTGATTGGTGATACGCTGATTTTCTGGAATGAGTGATCCAAAACCATTATGGCCGTCAAAACGCCCTACAACTTTTTTAATGGCGCGCTCTAACACTTCGACCACTTTTCCTTCTCGGCGACCACGACTGTCCAATCCAACCTCTTGGACAAGCGCTTTATCGCCATCAAACACTTCACGCATGTTGCGTGCACTCAGGAAAAGATCATCACCACCATCATCGGGCTTTAAAAAACCATAACCATCTCTATGACCGATCACTCGACCACTGATTAGGTTCATTTTCTCAATTAAGCCAAACTCATTACGACGGTTTGAAATCAGCTGACCGTCACGGCACATCGCGATTAAACGACGGCGAATCGCTTCAATATCATCTTCTTGTGATAAACCTAGCTCATCACACAGGTCTTGGTGTGCAATAGGTGCACCCCATTTTTTTAAGAAGTCGAGAATAAACTCTCGACTTGGCACAGGGTTTTCATACTTTTGCGCTTCCTGTGCGGCATTAGGATCTTTTTCAACCCACTTTTTTTTCATAGTTATTCCATTTACAAAAATGCCGGCATTGGGCCGGCTTTTAGATCAATTAGGGAACGAGTTCCTCTTCCTCCTCCTCTTTTGGCGGTGGAGGTATTAAATCTTCTCGGGTGATATTCAATAATAGGAGCATGTTCCCCGCCACATATACTGACGAATAGGTTCCTATAATGACCCCCGCTAATAACGCTATCGCAAATCCATGAATCATCTCTCCGCCAAACACCGATAAGACAACCAGTACCATCATCGTGGTTACCGATGTCACGATGGTTCGACTCAAGGTTTGATTCAATGAAGTATTCAGAACTTCAACAGGTTCACTCACGCGCAGGATTCTAAAATTCTCTCTAATCCGGTCATACACCACAATGGTGTCATTAAGAGAATAGCCTATAACGGCTAATAATGCCGCTAATACCGTTAAATCAAAATCGATTTGCATCAGCGAGAAGAAACCTAACACGATAATCACATCATGCGCTAGCGCTAATACAGCACCAATCGAGAATTTAAACTGGAAACGAAAGGCGAGATAGATCATCACCATGATCAGAGCGACCAGTAACCCTAAACCGCCCTGTTCCCGAAGCTCTTCACCTACTTGCGAGCCAACAAACTCGTTACGCCTTAAGGTGACTTCGGTGTCTGCTTCCTGCTGGAGCACCTCTAACACAGCCTGCCCGAGTCCAGGGTCATGCGCTTCACCCAAACGGATCAATATATCATTGGCAGAACCAAAGGTCTGAACAACCGCATCTTCATAACCCGCTGCACGCAGGTGTGCTCGCACTTCTTCCAGCTCTACAGGCTCTTCATAGTAGACTTCGACCAAGCTTCCGCCCGTAAAATCCAAACCAAACTTCAATCCATTGATAGCTAAAGAGCCAATAGAAACCAGTATCAACACCATTGAGAAGATCGCCGCAATACGGCGAACTCCCATAAAGTTGAATTCTTTTTTAAAATGTATCATCTAAAACCCTCAGAGCCCAAGCTTCTGCAGTTTGCGGCCGCCATAGGTTGCATTAACCAAAGCACGCGTAATGACTAACGCTGCAAACATTGAGGTAACTATGCCGACCGATAGAGTGACGGCAAATCCTTTAACGGGACCGGTACCCATCGCAAAAAGTATCACTGCGGCGATCAGCGTAGTGACATTCGCATCAAGAATCGTACTAAATGCACGTCCAAACCCAGAATGAATGGCACTTTGTACGGGAACACCACTTCTTAACTCTTCCTTGATACGCTCAAATATCAGTACATTGGCATCGACCGCCATACCGACGGTCAAAACAATACCTGCAATACCCGGAAGGGTCAGTGTGGCACCTAACATCGACATGACAGCAACAATCATCACAAGATTGAGTGTCAGCGCCACATTAGCCAGCAAACCAAACACACGATAGAAGAGCGCCATAAACACCAGCACAAGCGCAAAGCCTATCTGAACGGAGGTTACTCCCATCTTGATATTGGCTTCACCCAAGCTTGGACCGATAGTACGCTCTTCAACGAAGTAGATCGGTGCAGCCAACGCCCCGGCACGCAGTAACAATGCTAATTCTGATGACTCGCGTGGACTGTCTAACCCGGTAATTCTAAATTGATTACCCAAGGTGCTTTGGATGGTCGCCAGTGAGATCAATCGTTTTTCAGTGTAGGGAATGCGTCGCTCTACGTTTTCACCATCAACCCGTTCCGTTACGGTTCGAGTTTTATGCTCTACAAACACAACCGCCATGCGTCTTTGGATTGCATTACGGGTGACACGGCTCATCATTTGTCCACCTCGGGCATCCAGTGTAATGGATACCTGAGGCATGCCGTTTTCATCAAATGTAGCGTTGGCGTTCGCGACGCTGGAACCGGTTATAATGATATCGCGCTCAAGTGTTGCACGGCGATCTGGGTCGTTTCGGAATTCGAAAACCTCTGTCGCAGCACGACTTGCCTCACTCATCGCCTCTAATCGGAACTCAAGATTTGCCGTTTGTCCTATCACACGCTTTGCAGCGGCCGCATCTTGAATACCTGGAAGCTGAACAACAATACGGTTTCGACCCTGACGTTGCACTAAAGGCTCAGCAACCCCTAATTCATTCACACGATTGCGAAGAGTCGTTAAATTTTGCTCTACTGCATAGGCTTCAATTTCACGAACAGTTTGCTCATTTAAGGTGACAAATAAAAACCAAGCGTCATCTTCCTGATCGGAATCAAACGCAAACTCTTGAAAATCACGACGCAAACGGCTTTGCGCCTGTTCAAGCGCTTCAGCATCGGCAAAGCGCACCACTAAGCGGCCATCGTCTTCAAGATCAACTGCACGATAACGGATGCGCTGTTCCCTGAGAGTGGTTCGAATATCGCTGGCATAAACCTCTAAACGTTGCGTCACCGCTTGTACAGTGTCCACTTCCATCAAAAAGTGAACGCCGCCACGCAGGTCTAGACCCAAGGCCATAGGTCTTGCACCAATGGCGGATAACCAATCAGGGGTCGTGGGTGCCAAGTTCATCGCCACGACAAAGTTTTCACCTATGCTTCTTGTAATGGCTGCGCGCGCACGTAACTGAGCGTCACTGGAGTCAAAACGAATCATACCAGCGCCGTTTTCAAGCTCAGTTGACTTAAATCTTATTCCTTCCTGCTCAAGAATATTAACAGCTTGAGTCATAATTCGATCATCGACTTGATGGATTGCTCGAGAGCCAGAGATTTGGACAGCATAGTCCTCTGGATAGAGGTTTGGCGCGGCATATAAGCCTGCAATCGCCAACACCAGGATGATGAGTAAATTTTTCCACAAAGGGTAGCGGTTGAGCATTGTGCTCCTTCCTCGGTAAACAAAAGCGCCACTCCAAGCGAGTGGCGCTGACGCTGTCAATCAGCCGTTAGATATCCTTAATGGTACCCTTTGGCAACTCAGCGGCCACATGGGCTTTCTGAAACTTAAGTTCAACACCATTGCTGACTTCAAGTACCACATAATCATCTGTCAAACGCGTGACTTTGCCAATGATACCACCAGCAGTGATCACTTCATCGCCCTTGCTCAGACCACCAATTAATGCTTTATGTTCCTTGGCTCTTTTCGATTGAGGGCGCCACAAGAAAAAATAAAAAATCAGCGCGAAACCAACCAAAAACAGCATGTTAAACATACCAGGATCCATACCACCCGCTTCTTGTGCGAAGGCTGGCGAAATAAAGAAGCTCATTCAGGCGTTCTCCAGTTATAGTCTTAAGTTAACGAAAACGGTTCAAGATGTTAATGATGCATCAAGTATGGGCGGTGTTTCCATCCCTCTCGCTTGATAAAAATCATCTACAAAGGCGCACAATTTACCCTGTTCTAAGGCATTGCGCAAACCAGCCATTAAGGTCTGGTAGTAATGTAAATTATGTAACGTACTCAACTGCGCACCCAGCATCTCGCCACACTTATCTAAATGATGCAAATAAGCACGGCTAAAGTTCTTACAAGTGTAGCAGTCACAGTTTTCATCTAATGGGCGCGTGTCAGTTTTATTCACTGAATTGCGAATTTTTACTACGCCCGTCGATGTAAATAAAAAGCCATTACGTGCGTTTCGTGTAGGAATGACACAGTCAAACATGTCCACACCACGCCTGACGGCTTCTACAATATCTTCAGGCTTACCCACGCCCATCAAATAACGCGGTTTATCGTCGGGCATTTTATGTGTCAGATGATCCAGTACAGAGATCATCTCCTCTTTAGGCTCCCCTACGGACAAACCACCAATGGCATAGCCATCAAAACCAATGTTTGTTAAGCCTTGCAAGGACTCGTCTCGAAGATGAGGATACATTCCCCCTTGTACGATACCAAACAAGGCTGACGGGCTGTCACCGTGAGCCGTTTTCGAGCGTTCAGCCCAGCGCAGAGACATACGCATAGATTCAGCGGCTTCTGTTTCTGTGGCAGGATATGGAGTGCACTCATCAAAAATCATGACAATATCTGAACCCAGGGCTCGCTGAACCTCCATCGAACGCTCTGGGCTTAAAAATACTTTGCTACCATCCACCGGAGAGCGAAAGGACACTCCCTCTTCTGTAATTTTGCGCATCTTGCCTAGGCTAAATACTTGAAAGCCACCAGAGTCAGTCAATATTGGACCCTGCCACTGCATAAAGTCATGTAGATCCCCATGCAGATTAATAATGTCTGTACCCGGCCGAAGCATTAAATGAAAGGTATTTCCTAACACAATTTGCGCACCCAAGCCTTTCACATCACGTGGCAACATACCTTTTACCGTTCCATAGGTACCTACCGGCATAAATGCTGGCGTTTCTACCACGCCACGTGGAAAGGTAAGACGGCCTCGACGTGCTTTGCCCTCCGTTGCCAAACACTCAAACTGCATAAAACATTGTCTGGTCACATTGACTCCTTGGCAACGGCTGACTGACAGGTCATAAACATTGCATCACCATAACTAAAAAAACGATACCTTTGCTGTATAGCTTCAGCATAGGCCTGACGAATATGTTCAATACCTGCAAACGCGGATACCAGCATGATTAATGTCGACTCAGGCAGATGAAAATTAGTAATCATCGCATCCACGCTTTTAAACTCATAGCCAGGATAAATAAAAATCGAACTATCGCCCATAAACGGCTGAATTTCACCCGTTTGGCTGGCGGTCTCTAAGGAGCGGACACTGGTAGTACCTACTGCAATGACACGGTTACCACGTACTCGTGTTGCTTTAATCGCATCACAAACCGCCTTAGAGACTTCAATATACTCGGCGTGCATTTTGTGGTCTTCAACCCTGTCCACTTTAACAGGTTGAAACGTACCTGCTCCCACATGCAAGGTAACAAACGTGGTTTCAACACCCATTTCTTGCAGCTGATCTAACAAAGCTTGGTCAAAATGGAGCCCTGCAGTAGGGGCCGCTACTGCACCGGGGCGCTTATTATAAACAGTTTGATAACGCTCACGGTCCGAGGGCAGATCTTCTCGGTTCATATAAGGCGGTAACGGCATATGGCCATGAGCTTCAAGCTGTCTCATCAGATCTTCTTGTGGGTCAAACTGCAACTGAAACAGGTTATCCTGGCGGCCGATTACCTCTGCCTTAACACCGCCCTCGAGAATCAGCTGACTACCTACTTTGGGTGATCGACTAGAGCGAACATGGGCTAAAGCACGCTGATCACCCTGCAAGCGTTCGATGAGTACCTCTACTTTGCCGCCAGACG
>SLCQ01000156.1 GCA_007125745.1 Nitrincola sp. | reverse complement strand
TATCGCACTTAAGCCCACCTCGAGTATGCGTTTGCCAGGTAAAAGCATCAACGCCCTTGGGGAAGCCGTAGAAGTAATAACCAAAGGTCGTCATGACCCTTGTGTAGGAATTCGTGCTACCCCCATTGCAGAAGCGATGGTGGCTATGACATTACTGGATCACTTGCTTCGAAATCGAGGGCAAAATGCCGATGTCAACACTGATCTGCTAGTACTTAAGTAATCCTATGAATAGTAAAGACTTCTTTATACGTTGTGATGATTATGAGTATGCGGGTAAGCATCTCATTATCGATCTATTTGGCGCAGTAAAGATCGATAGTCTTGAACATATGGAAGCGGCATTAAGGGAAGCGGTGATTGCTGCTGGTGCAACATTGCTACATATTCATTTGCATCATTTTACACCCAATGGTGGTATTTCGGGTGTGGCTGTATTAGCCGAATCACATATCAGCGTCCATACTTGGCCGGAACGTGATTTCGCAGCATTCGATGTGTTTATGTGTGGTGATGCACGACCTGCAGATGCTATTCCCGTATTGGAGCGGTTTTTTGCACCAAGCCAGATTGATGTTAAAGAGTATATCCGAGGAAAGATGCCTTTGGCATCGACTCATACCCAATGAACTCATTTACCGAAACACTCAGTGATGGTTATGGACAGACGCTTAGTGTGGATGAGCTTCTGTTTGAACAACATACCCAGCATCAACACCTGATTATTTTTCATAATCGTTTTTTTGGTCGTGTGATGGCGCTGGATGGTATCGTACAGACCACAGAGCGGGATGAGTTTATCTATCATGAAATGATGGTCCATGTGCCCATGTTAGCGCACGGTCAAGCGAGTAGGGTATTGATTATTGGCGGTGGGGATGGTGGTATCCTGCGAGAAGTGTTGAAACACGCTGCTGTTAAGCAGGTGATTCAAGTGGAAATTGATCAGGCAGTGATAGATCTTTGCAAAACCTATTTGCCCAATCACTCGGCTGGCGCATTTGATGATCCTCGGGTTGTTATTCAGATAGCGGATGGAATGGCTTTTGTGCGTGATGCACAGATTGAGGCTTTTGATGTCATTATTTCAGATTGTACCGACCCTGTAGGGCCTGGAGAAGTGCTTTTCTCCAGTGAGTTTTATCAGGGATGTCAGCGGCTTTTGAAGCCTAACGGGATATTTGTGGCTCAAAATGGTGTGGTGTTTATGCAACCAGGCGAGCTGATCACCACCCAACGACGTTTAAGCCCCTATTTTCATGACACTCGCTTTTATACTGTTGCGGTTCCAACTTATGTCGGAGGTGTGATGGCTTTGGCATGGGGGGGGCAGGATCCACAAGCTGCTGAGCTGGATATCAACACGCTTCAACGGCGTTATCTGGCGGCAGCTCTCAACTGTCGTTACTACACCCCAGCGATTCATGCAGCCTCGTTTCACTTGCCAGCTTATATTCAACAGCTTTTGACTAAGGCTTCTGATAGCCCTTGATGTCATAGATATCTCACAGGCGATACTGAATGGGTCTCGATAGAGTTGATAGTTTGAATTCAGTCTTCAATATATCAAAATATTATAAATAAAATTATTGTTATAACCTTAATGTTCATATAATCTTCTTCACCATAATTAATATTTTTTATTCTTTTATTGAATATGGTGAAGAAGATGGTTACATTTAAACGCGCAAAAACCTTAGTTGCTTCGTTAGTGCTGGGATTAAGCGTCACACAAGTTCAAGCAAATGATCAATCCTTACTCAACTCCTCATATGATATAGCTCGTGAATTATTTGCAAGTTATAACGAACACTTTGTCCAATTCTGGCAGGAAAAAACGGGTGAGAGTGTTGAGGTGCGTCAGTCTCATGGAGGCTCGTCTCGTCAAGCTCAAGCGATTATTCAAGGGCTTCGTGCCGATATAGTGACCTATAACCAAGTCACTGATGTCGATATTCTTCATGAGCGGGGTAACTTAGTGCCTGCCGATTGGCGAGACCAGTTTCCCAATGCTAGTTCTCCATATTATTCCACCATGGCCTATTTGGTGCGTGAAGGTAACCCAAAAAATATTCAAAATTGGGATGATCTTGCCCGTGAAGACGTGAGTAGTGTTTTTCCTAACCCAAAAACCTCAGGTAATGGGCGTTATACCTACTTGGCCGCCTATGGCTTTGCGCAACAAGCCTTTCCGGAAGACCAAGAAGCGATTGATGATTTTGTCAGAATCTTTCTAAATCGTGTGGCTGTTTTCGATACGGGTGGTCGTGGTGCGACAACCACTTTTGTAGAGCGCGGTATTGGTGATGTATTGATTACCTTTGAATCGGAGGTTAATAACATCATCGCCGAATTCCCTGATCACAATTTTGAAGTGGTTGTTCCAAAGGTCAGTTTCTTAGCAGAGTTCCCTGTGGCTGTGGTAGAGCGTCATGCTCAGCGCAATGGTAATTTGGAGCTCGCTCGAGCGTATCTTGAAGAGTTGTACTCTGAAGAGGCGCAACGTTTACTCGCTGGATTCAACTACCGCGTTCACAACGAAGTGGTGCAACAAGAGTTTGCAGAGCAATTTCCAGCCGTTGAACTTCTCACGATTGAGCAGATCGCTGGAAGCTGGGACAACGCCATGGAAGTTCACTTCGCTAATGGCGGCAAGCTAGATCAATTACAACGTCGTTAAGAGCCTAAGGAACGTCACCCACTATGTCTTTGGCGATCACTTCAGCCATCTCTCTCAACCCCAGCAAGCGTGTCTTGCCGGGGTTCGCGCTGAGCTTGGGTATCTCGTTACTCTTTATTAGCTTGATTTTGCTGTTACCCATTACCGGTCTGTTGGTGCAAACAGCGGGTATGTCGTGGAATGAGTACTGGTCAGTTATTAGTGATCCCAGAGTCGTCGCATCATATCGAGTAACCCTATGGGCCGCCGCTTGGGCTGCTTTGTTCAATGGTATCGTTGGTTTACTTTTGGCGTGGGTTTTGGTGCGTTATGAGTTTCCAGGTAAACGTATTGTCGATGCGTTGATAGATCTTCCTTTTGCATTACCCACAGCGGTTGCAGGTATCACCCTTGCGGCCTTGTTT
>SLCQ01000218.1 GCA_007125745.1 Nitrincola sp. | reverse complement strand
TTTAAGTTCGGTATCATTGGCTGGGCGTGCTTCTTTGGAGCGTCCTTGATGAAACTTTTCCATTAAGGCGTCTAGTGAGGCACGCTTTTCCACTTCATCGGTGACTTCATATGCCTTGCCGTAAAGGATCACACTGCGGTAGTTGACTGAGTGATGAAACGCAGAACGGGCAAATACAATGCCATCGAGAAGGGTGACCGCAATACTGGCCTCCGCTCCCTTAAGTAATTGCTGAAACAAGCCATTCTTAGACGAGCCATGAATATAGAGCAGTTCGTCCACACGCCAGTGCAGTGTTGGTTGGATTAAAGGACCTTGCTCACTTTCACAAGCGACATGGCACACCATCGCTTCGTCTAAAATAGCATGGATAACTGCTGGGTCGTAGCAGGCACGCTTGGGGCCTCTAACGACTTTGTTGCGCTGTGTGATGGGGTAGCTTTTCATGATGGATTCTCTTATTTGTTTGCTGACTTGCAGTTTAGGGCTTAAAAGTGGATTCTATAAGATCCAGTTTTTAACTAAATCATAGGCCCACTTTGCGCGCGCTCATCGACCTAATTCGATTACTCCCATCACAAGGGCAAGTAAACCATCTTCCTCGCTATCGGGCGCTGGTACTCAGATTTCAACAGGCAATCCTGTCAGGTCAATTGAGTGCAGGTGAACAGCTTCCCTCTTCACGCGAGCTGGCAGAGGAGTTAGGCGTTTCTCGTAACACCATCAAAAATGCCTATGAACTGTTACACGCCGAAGGTTATATCGACACTCGAAAAGGTTCGGGTAGCTATGTTGCCCATTTGCCCGAGCATCTTTTACAGAAAAAAGAGCGATCTCCTTTGGGGAAAAGCTCACTCAATAACGCCCATCACTCAACTGGGTCAGACAACGTCACAGCCGACTCAAGCTTGAAGCTTCAACCGGCGATGGCGGCACTTGATCAGTTTCCTATGCAAGTATGGAAGCGTTGTGTGAATGTTGCTCAGGCATCGCGCAGTTTATTACAGAGCTCACCCCTAGCCGGTGACGAATTGTTACGTGAAGCGATTGCTAAACATTTATTGATGCGTCGAGGCATTCAGGCAGATCCCTCACAGGTCGTCATTACTTCCGGTTCGCAAGAGGCACTCTATTTAGTCAGTCGATTGTTGCTCAAAGCTGATGATGAGGTGTTGGTTGAAGCGCCTGGCTATCAGGGCACCTATGATGTGGTTGCACAAACTGGGGCGCGGATCCAATCGATCAGTTGGCAAGCGCTTCAGCAACAGCCGGAAAACACACCTAATGCCAAGCTATTGTGCTTAACGCCCTCGCGTAATTTTCCGCTAGGGCATACCTTGGGCTTGTCATCACGGCTGACACTGTTGGCTTTGGCAGAGCAAAATCAAAGCTGGATATTAGAAGATGATTTTGACTGCGAATTTGCCACAGGCCCAGTGGTGAGTGCGTTGCTGGGTCTTAGTCAAAACCAATATGCGTATCAGCGGGTTATTTACACGGGAACCTTCAGTCGCACGGTTTTTCCAGCCCTGAGGTTAGGCTATGTGGTGCTTCCGACGGAATTGATTGAGCCTTTTTTGACACAGCGTAATCGTGTCGATGGTGGTTTAAGTCGTTTGCCTCAACTGGCATTGGCACATTTTATGATCTCAGGTGAATACAGCCGTCACCTGAAAAAAATGCGTTTGCTTTATCAGCAGCGGCGTGTCGAAATGGAAAAAGCTTTGGCCAGATCCTCTTTAAAAGATTGGCCGGTGATTGATGCGGGTGGGGGAATGTATTTGGTTCTGGCGATGCCAGAGTTTGTTGATGACAAAGCTCTGGATAACAAAGCTTTTGATGATCTGGCGCTTTGCCGTTATCTAACCCAGCAGGGTTTCGCTGTTCGTCCTTTATCTTTATATGATCCCTTAACTCGCCAGTCAGGTTTGGTGCTGGGTTTTAGCGCCGAACCTGAAGGAAAACTGGCAAGTTTAGTGTCTGAGTTAGCCGCGCTGATAAGTGCCTACCAAACGATTCATACCCAGTAGATAAGGCTCTGTCTTTTCTAAGAGTTCAGCCATGGTCAGACCTTCGGGAAGATCCAGTTGCTTATTGAGTGCCAATACCCAGAAGTAGTAATGGTGAACACCGTGCCCTTCTGGAGGCATTGGACCACCATACCCCAGATTGCCAAAGTCGTTAACACCTTGAGTACCAAGTGAGCTAGCCTCGGCGAGTTGGTGAACATTACCGGGTAAGTTATAAAGTACCCAGTGAACATAGCCATAACTGGCCTGTTTCACTAAGGGGGCATCGGGATCATGGCAGATAATCGCAAAGGATTGCGTGCCTTCAGGTGCATGACTCCAGGTTAATTCGGGTGAAACATCCGGCCCCTCTCCCGTGTGTTTGCTTGGAATCGCGCCACCGGCAGGAAAGGCTGAGCTGCTTAGTTGCATAGTTGACAGTGCAAAACCCATAGAGAACTCCTTGATTCATTAGTAGCTTTCAATGATTTTAGTATTGCGCCAGGCGTGCCGCTTTGCAAGTCGATCAGCATTCACTGCTGCCTTAACAGGCTTTTCTGCTAAACTGTGTTTTTTTATAGATAGAGTTTTGATTCATGTCGTTAGAGCGAGTGTTTGGGCTTCATGCCGTTAATTCTGTATTAAAACGTGATCCTGCGCGAGTGAAAGTGATCTTTGTTCAAGAAGGACGAACCGATGAGCGCCTAAACACCTTGCTTGAGCACGCCAGTGTATCAGGCATATCGGTACAACGCTGTGCACGTAAACGACTTGATGCGATGGTGGAAGGGGTGCATCAAGGTGTAGTTGCCGAGTGTAAAGCCATTCAAGCCGCCGATGAATCGGATCTCCAAAAAATGCTCAATGACTTGCCTGAAAATGCCCTGTTTTTAATCCTTGATGGCGTCACTGATCCTCATAACCTTGGCGCCTGTTTACGTACAGCAGAAGCTGCTGGGGTGTTAGCGGTGATTGCACCCAAAGATAAATCAGCGCCTTTAAACTCAACCGTGAGTAAAGTGGCGTGTGGGGCGGCTGAAATCGTTCCTTATGTTCAGGTCACTAATTTGTCGCGTA
>SLCQ01000142.1 GCA_007125745.1 Nitrincola sp. | reverse complement strand
TTGAGAGCTCGGGGCAAATACCGCCAAAGCAGGTTGATCCGATTGAGTGGTTGCTAAGCTAATTACTGCTTATAAAGATAGTTTTTCCCTTTGGGATGACTCTTAAACCGTCGATGTACCCACATATACTGTTCTGGGTCTTTACGTATTGCCTTTTCAATCTCAGCGTTGATGCGGGTGGCATCTTGAATATCATCGCCCGTAGGAAAATCTTCTATTACTGGAAAAAGTTCAAGTTCATATTGGCCATTGGCAAGGCGATGTTGAGCGAGCATGAGAATAGGAGACTTGTTCAGATTCACCATTCGGGAAGTGGCTGTAATGGTGGCGGCGGGTACACCAAAAAAAGGTGCCATAACAGACTGATGTAGACCAAAATCTTGGTCCGGTGCATACCATATGATGTGATTTTTTCGCAGGTTACGAATCACGCTACGAATATCCGAACGTTCAATAGCTTGATCAAAAAATCGCTTTCTACCCTCGGTGATCACTTGCTCCAAGAGCGGGTTGTTATTTTTTCGGTACATCGCATCCACTGGATAATAGAACCGAAATAATAATCCACCTAGATCGAGTGTGGAGAAGTGCGCGCCCATGAGGATAACGCCCTTACCTTGCGACAGTGCTTGATCAAGATGTTCACGCCCTTTGAAGACGACTTTGTTGCTAAACCATTCCTCAGGTGCCCACCATGCCATAGCGGCTTCCATAATGCCAATGCCGTTGTGATGAAATACGGAGCGAACGCGTTGTTTTCGCTCTTCTTCTGTTAATTCTGGAAAGCAAAGTCGAATATTGACGTCGGTGACATGGCGTCTATCTCTGGCGACATGGTAGAGAAGCCAACCAAAAAATGTACCGATCCGCACTTGTGCGCGGTAAGGTAGACGAACAAGAATGCGCAACACGCCGACCCATAACCCTGTAGGCCATAGTGAAGGTGTTTTTAAAATCTTTAAGGTTGATAATCGCTCAGTCACGTCTTTTTTCACTGATACAAAACACTATATAGACCATTCTAACCTGTTATCTCGTCGCTGTGCAGTTATACTACGCCTTTTGTATATATCATTGTTAAGAGAGATCTATGGCGAAAACCCCTCAAAACGATGTTTCCACGCAGCCTTCAACTGGCTGGGATGTTTATCTACGTTTGTTGAGTTATGTCCGCGGCCATTGGCCCATGTTTATTCTGTCGTTTGCTGGTTTTGTATTATATGCAGGGTCACAAACCGCTGCGGCTAAGTGGTTAGAGGCATTTATTGATGCCGTTGAAAGTGGCAATCTTGACCAACGTTTATGGTTGGCCTTAGCTATACTGCTGATCTTTTTTGTTCGGGGTTTAGGCACGCTGTTGGGTAATTATGGTTTCTCTTATGTGGCTAGAGCAGTAGTCAGTCGCCTGCGTTGTCAAATGTTTGATCACCTTTTGGTGTTACCTTGCTCATTTTATCAACAACACACCTCTTCCGAACTTTTGTCAAAATTAACCTACAATGTTGAGCAAGTGACTGGAGCTGCAACGGATGCACTTAAAACCGCTGTTCGTGAAGGTTTAACCGTATTAGGTTTGTTTGGGTATATGTTGTACTTAAACTGGAAATTGACACTTTTATTTGTTGTTGTTGCTCCTTTAATTGGAGGAGTTGTTGCTCTGGCATCGAAACGGCTTCGCCGCTTAAGCCATGGTATTCAGAATTCAGTGGGTGATATATCTGCATCTGCATCAGAAGCGATTAAGGGCTATCAAGTAGTCAGGGTGTTTGGTGGTACTGAAGCTGAGCGTTCACGCTTTAATAAAGCTTCCGAACGCAACCGTCGACAGTTTATGAAAATGGTTGTCACCCAGTCGATAACAACTCCTATTATTCAAATGCTGGTCGCTGCTGTTGTGGCGTTATTAACCTTTATCGCCATGTCACCTACTTTAGTGGCCTCTATGACCACAGGGCAGTTCATCGCCTTCATTTCGGCCGCTTCATTAATGGCAAAGCCGATTCGTCAATTAACCGAAATTAACAGCACTGTACAAAAAGGTATCGCTGCCGCGGAAAGTTTCTTCCAGCTTTTTGATGAAGAGCCGGAAAGGAATACAGGTAGTGCTACCTTAAAAGACGCTAAAGGTCGTGTTGAGTTTCGAGATGTTTCTTTCACCTACCCCAACAGTGAGTCTGAAGCGCTTAAGCAGGTTAGCTTTCAAATTGAACCGGGCGAAACGGTTGCACTCGTAGGACGCTCTGGCAGTGGCAAGTCTACCTTGGCAGGTCTATTGCCGCGTTTTTATGATGTGCAACAGGGACAGATTTTATTGGATGATCGTCCCTTGTCAGATTACACCTTGGAAAGCCTGCGCAATCAAATTGCTCTCGTGAATCAGCATGTTGTGCTGTTTGAAGGCACTATTGCTGAAAATATCGCCTATGGATCATTGTCAGGCGCTTCCGAGGATGCCACTCGCGCTGCCGCAGATGCAGCGATGGTAACCGAGTTTACAGAGCGCCTGCCAGAGGGGTTGAACACGCTGATCGGTGAAAATGGTTTGTTATTGTCCGGTGGGCAACGTCAGCGAATTGCCATAGCACGTGCTATTTTGAAAGATGCTCCCCTGTTGATCTTAGATGAAGCGACCTCGGCCTTAGATACAGAGTCTGAGCGCTTTATTCAAACCGCGTTAGAGCACGTCATTCAAGATCGCTCAACGCTGGTGATTGCGCATCGCTTATCGACCATTGAGCGAGCGGACCGCATCCTGGTGATGGAGCAAGGTGTAGTGGTCGAGCAGGGAAGTCATGCTGAGCTAATTGCTCAGGATGGTAGCTATGCTCGTCTTTACAATATGCAGTTTAATCAAGACTAAATGAAGCTATTTGTTCATTGGAAACGCTACTAGGAGTGTTAACTAACGGAAATGTAAAAACTTCATAGCAGTCTATCTATCTGCGTTTCTAGTCGCTCTAATGCCCCTGTATGTTGTGCAACATAAGCTTTGGCCGCTTGGCCTGCTTTAAGTCGTTTTTCAGCCTGTGTAAACCACTCAGAAGTTTGTTGTATCACCTGATCAGCGCGATCAACTTGTATCAGGCCGC
>SLCQ01000047.1 GCA_007125745.1 Nitrincola sp. | reverse complement strand
TAAAGGCTGTGACAAACAACATAAAAGGTAGCATAACAGGCCAGTAGGCAAAATCACCGGTACCAAAACCAGCAGTCGTAGCGATAGAAACCGTCATAAAAGCGGCTTGGCGCAACGAACGAGTAGGCTCATAAACTTCATGAATAAGTAAAACAGTGAAGGTAATCAGAAAAGTGATGGCAAGAATGGTGAGGAAGAAACGAACTTCCGCATCTTTGAAATAATGCGTAATATTTTTGATACGCCATGCAACGAAATGAAGAGCAAAGTTCATTCCGCACAGTATCATAAAAAAAATACCTACGAGCTCAATGTGTGCATTATCAAAATGTCCAATACTGTCATCGTAAGTTGAGAAACCACCAATGGCGACTGTCGAAAAACTATGTCCGATAGCATCAAACCAAGACATGCCTGCAGCCCAATATGCGATGGCACACAGGATGGTTAACAAAGCATAAATGACCCACAAGGCTTTAGCGGTTTCAGTGATACGAGGCGTAAGTTTAGTGTCTTTTACTGGGCCAGGAATTTCTGCACGGTAGAGCTGCATCCCACCTATTCCAAGCATAGGCAAGATAGCAACAGCGAGAACGATAATACCCATACCACCCAGCCACTGTAGTTGCTGTCGATAATACAAAATAGATTTGGGAAGATGATCAAGCCCGGTAATGACAGTCGCACCAGTGGTAGACAGTCCCGATATAGACTCAAAAACAGAATCTACCAGAGTCAAATCGGGTTCAGTTGATAAATAGAGTGGTATAGCACCAAAAAAGCCCAGTACAGACCAAAACAATACAGTTATAAGAAAGCCATCACGGATTCTGAGTTCACCCCTGACACGATAAAAGG
Source organism: Nitrincola sp. (assembly GCA_007125745.1). Taxonomy (GTDB): domain Bacteria; phylum Pseudomonadota; class Gammaproteobacteria; order Pseudomonadales; family Balneatricaceae; genus Nitrincola. The sequence goes on along the minus strand of SLCQ01000047.1, from coordinate 10,760 downwards.
GAACCCAAATCATAAAGCCACAAAGCAATAGAATAAAAAAAGCAGAGATAAACGCCGCATGAGCCCCATCATTATAGTAAAACGAAACAGCAATAGGCGGTAATTGAGCGATACTAAAGAGCATTAACAGTATGCCAAGAACTCTAAGCGTTAACTGATAATGCATGAATTGCCCCTTAGAAGAAGGTCAAGCCAACTTGGAATAAACGCTCTACATCAGGAATCCGGCGTTTATCAACGAGAAAAAGAATCACATGATCGTCATTTTCAACAACAATATCATCATGAGCAATTAAAACCTTTTCGTTACGAATGATAGCACCAATCGTGGTTCCCGAAGGGAGATTAATATCCTCAATGGCACGTCCAACCACTTTAGATGAGTTACGATCGCCATGCGCAATTGCCTCCATTGCTTCGGCAGCACCACGACGAAGTGAATGAACGGCAACCACATCACCTCTACGTATATGCGTTAACAAAGAGCCGATGGTGGTTTGCTGTGGTGAAATGGCAATATCGATAACACCACCTTGAACAAGATCTACATAGGCAGGATTATTGATCAGTGTCATGACCGTTCTAGCGCCTTGTCGCTTAGCCAACATAGATGCCATGATATTTGCTTCATCATCATTGGTTAGGGCACAAAATACATCGGTATCTTGAATATTCTCTTCTATCAAGAGATCGCGGTCAGAGGCGCTTCCATGAAGTACAATGGTGTTGTTTAAACGACGAGCTAAGCTTTGACAGCGAACAAGAGAGCGTTCGATAATTTTCACTTGAAAGTTGTTCTCCAAACTTTCAGCAAGTCTGGCACCTATGTTCCCTCCACCGGCAATAAGGATGCGACGGTAGGGCTTCTCTAAACGGCGTAGCTCGCTCATCACTGCACGAATATCTTTCTGTGCGGCGATGAAAAACACCTCATCATCCGCTTCGATAATGGTGTCGCCTTGTGGAATGATAGGACGATCTTGCCTAAAAATTGCCGCCACACGAGTGTCCACATTGGGCATATGTGAGCGCAAATACGATATTTCACGACCCACGAGCGGTCCACCGTAATAAGCACGAACAGCAACAAGTTGTGCTTTACCCTCAGCAAAGTCCAGAACCTGAAGCGCTCCTGGGTGTTGAATCATTTTTTTTATGTGTAGTGTGACAGACTCTTCCGGACTGATTAATACGTCAACCGGCATCGCTTTTGATCCAAATAATGAACGATCATTATAGAGATAATCATGTTCACGGATACGGGCAATTTTGGTGGGTATATTAAACAGAGTATGGGCAACTTGGCAGGCAAGCATATTCACTTCGTCAGAATTCGTAACGGCAATTAGCATATCCGCATCTTGGCCACCTGCTTGCGCTAACATGGATGGAGTGGAAGCAGGACCTTCAAGGGTACGAATATCAAGACGATCAGCCAGCTCTCTGAGTCGAGCTGAGTTCGTATCAACAATGGTGATATCGTTGGACTCGCTGGCTAGGTTTTCTGCCAAAGTCCCTCCAACCTGCCCTGCTCCAAGAATAATGATGTTCATAAGTCGCTCATTCCAGTTGCGTCTAACTTTGTTAGTTTGGCATAGAAAAAGCCATCATGGCTGTTAAACTTAGGAAAAAATTGCGTGCCAAAGGGGCGTTGATAAGCAGAGGGTAACTCTAGAGGGTGGTGCTGTACATCTTTACGAGATTTACAGAAGCGTTCAATAACGCGCTCATTTTCTTGAGGAAAAATTGAGCAGGTTGCATATACCAAAGTTCCATTAGGTTTTAACATTGACCAGAGATTAGTAAGTATCGCGAGCTGGATAGAAGCCAGTTTTAATAGGTCTTCATTTTGTCGCAAAAATTTAATATCAGGGTTTCGACGTATCACGCCACTGCCACTGCAAGGCGCATCAATTAAGATGCGGTCATATAAGCGTCCATCCCACCAGTCCTGCTCACTGGCATCGCCTGTAATAACACGACACAGTTGTGAAAAACCTAGCCGTTCTAGATTGTCATGAATTCGAGGAATGCGGCCTGGGTTAAGTTCAATGGCGTCGACCATAATAGTCTGATCGGCTGTATGCTCAATTAAATGACAAAGCTTGCCACCGGGGGCCGCACAGGCATCAAGAATATGCATGTTGGGCTCTATATCGAGTAGCTCAACTGAAAGCTGAGCTGCTTCATCTTGAACACTACATTCACCCTCAAAAAAACCGGGAAGCTCCATAACATCAACAGGGTGCGTTAAAATAACGGCATGAGGAGCCACCGAGCTATGATCTGCTTCAATACCAAAATCCGTTAGCTTTTGAATGTATTTATCCGTTGATAGCAAGCGCTTATTAACCCGCAAGGTCATAGGTGCACGTATATCATTCTGTATCAGTATCTGTTGCCAGTGATCAGGCCAGTTGTGCTGCAATTTACGAATCATCCACTCGGGATGGTTCCAATGATAAATATCATTATCTTGAGAGAGTAACTGATCTAATGAAATGGCTTCTCGCTGATAGCGCCTAAGTACTGCATTAATGAGACCTTTTGCCCAGGGTTTATTTAATACCTTAGTGAGTTCAACGGTTTCATGAATCACCGCATGCTCAGGAATACGCATCTCACGTAATTGATAAAGCCCAAGTAAAAGACAAGCATGCAGGTCAGTATCTTTGCTATGAAAGGGTTTCTGTAACAGATGTTCAGTCAGTGCATGAAGGCGGAAGTATTCTCTACTGGTACCATAAACTAATTGCTTTAAGAGCGCTGTATCTTTATTGCTGACCTGAGCGCTCACGTCGGGTAACGCTGTGTTCAGCGACCCTTGGTGCTGCATTAATGAGGTCAACACATGGGTAGCGGCAAGGCGGACATCAATCACTAGTCAAACCTCATGCCTTCATTGAAAGGGTGTTGGCCGTTGACAATAGCGCTCACCGGTAAAGCCCGTTTACCTGGTAATTGAATCTGTGTAAGACGCAGGGCCCCTTTGGACGTTGCAATCAGTAACCCCTGCTTTTCTACCTTTATAAGAGTGCCTTCTGGGTGTGTATTGGCCAGTTCAGCGACTTCTGCAGACCAGACTCGAATCGTCATATCTCCAAGCTGGCAAAAAGCCACTGGCCAAGGGTTTAAACCCCTTACTTGGGTGGCTAACTGCTGTGCAGCTAAAGACCAATCAAGTTTACCCTCTTCTTTGAGTAGCTTGTTGGCATAACAGCTGAGTTGATCATCCTGCTTTTCGGCAATCAGTTGACCCTGAATCAGTTGGGGCAAGCACTCAATTAAAGTATCTGCTCCTAATAACGCCAGTCGGTCATGTAAACTTCCCGCTGTATCGTCTTCACGGATTGGGGTCGTTTTTTTATAGAGCATATCACCAGTATCTAACCCTAATGCCATTTGCATGATGGTGATTCCGGTTTCTGTGTCTCCCTCGAGCAATGCTCTGTGAATAGGGGCCGCTCCTCGCCATCTTGGCAATAGTGATGCATGAATGTTAATACATCCCATCGTGGGAATATCCAGTACTGCTTGAGGCAGGAGTAGACCGTATGCGGCAACGATCATCAAATCAGGCCTCAATGCCTCTAACTCTTGGATGGATTCTTCCGACTTGAAATGAATTGGTTGAAATACTGGGAGCTGATGCTGTAATGCAAGCTGTTTTACAGGGCTTTGCGTGAGTTTTTGGCCACGCCCAGCGGGTCTATCAGGCTGAGTATATACACCAACGATTGAGTATTCGTGCTTAATAAGCGCCTCTAAACTGCTGGCCGCAAAATCGGGCGTGCCAGCAAAAACTATGCGAAGCGGTGAAGCCATCAACCCTCTCCTTATTTTCAACGTTGCACTTGTTGCTCTTGTTTGTGCTGTTTTTCAAGCTTGGTGCGTATACGCTGACGTTTTAGTTTTGAAAGATAATCAACAAAGAGTTTGCCATCTAGATGATCTAACTCATGCTGTATGCAAACAGCAAGCAGGCCATCGGCCTCAAAGTTTTGCGGATTACCATGACGATCAAGTGATTCAACCGCTATACGTCGAGGTCTTTCAACCGTGTCATAAAAACCGGGTACAGATAAACAACCTTCCTGCATCTCATCTAATTCATCTTCTATCACTTGGTAGCGTGGATTGATAAGAACTAAGGGTTCACTATTGTCTTCAGATAGGTCTATAACCACAACCTGTAAGTGGACATTAACCTGTGTAGCCGCTAAACCTATGCCATTAGCGTCGTACATGGTTTCAAACATGTCATCTACAAGTTTGCGTATATCATCGTCTACTTTATCAACGGGTTCGGCGATAGTGCGTAAACGTGGATCAGGAAATTCAAGAATATTGAGCTTGGACATATGTATGCATCATTAATTAAGGCTAGAATGGGAAAGATAGGTGTCGTAAAGCGTTATGATGACTATTATACTGAATACACAAATGAATGCATTGTTATGATTGTTGATCAGCGTTGATTAGATCAAAAATTGAATGCTGAATTCTTTCTGATCAAAGGGAAGCGGATATGAAACAACTGCTTTGCGGTCTGCTTATAGCAGGCTTACTTTTTTCAAGTGTCGCTATGGCACAGCCTGCACAAGCTCCTTTAGAGCTTAGACCGGATCATCCTACAGAATATGTCGTGGTAAAAGGCGATACACTCTGGGATATATCGGGTCACTTTCTTAACCGGCCTTGGCGCTGGCCTGAGATTTGGGGTGTTAACCCTCAAATTGATAACCCTCACCTGATTTACCCAGGTGATGTCATCTATTTAACCTGGGTTGATGGTCAGCCTAGATTAGGTCTTCGTCCGGGAGAGCAGCGTTTAAGCCCCCGAGTTCGTGAGCTTCCGCTAGAGCAAGCTATTCCAGCCATTCCATTGCGCGATATTCATAGTTTCATCAGAGACAATATCGTCGTACAAGAAAATATACTCAATGATGCACCCTATGTGCTTGCGGGCGAAAATAGGCGCCTGATCAGTGGTGCCGGTGATCGGGTTTATGGCCGCGGTGAGCTGTTACGTGACGACCGTAATCAAGCGATCTACCGTCCTGCAACTGAATATGTTGACCCAATAACAGGTGAGTTTTTGGGTTATGAATTATTTAAGGTAGCTGATACCCGAATCATGAATGTTAATGAAGACATCATCACGATGGATCTTGTGCGTTCAAATGAAGAAGTCAGAGCAACCTACCGAATATTGCCTACAGAAGAAACACGTATCCAATCCATTTTTCATCCTAAGCCCGCACCTGAAGATGTCGAGGGTTTAATTATTGGGTTGTTACAAGGCGTTTCCAGTGCAGGCCAATTTGATGCGGTGGTGTTAAATGTAGGGGAGCGTGAAGGCGTTGAACCCGGGCATGTATTCTCTATTTATCGTACAGGTGAAGTGGTTAGAGATCCGATTGCAGGTGGTCAAATTCAACTACCTTCTGAACATGCCGCCGTACTGATGGTATTTAAGTCGTTTGATAAAGTCAGTTATGGCTTAATTATGCGTGCGACTAACGTTGTCTCAATTGGAGACGAAATTAGAAACCCAGAATAAAAGGTATTTATCATGCTATGCGATCCAAGGGAGTGGATCGCTGTCAGTTTGTTGCCGGGCATAGGTCCTGCAACACTTGCTAAATTGACAGCTCAAGGAATCTCTCCTAACCATCTACTTAATAATCATTTACCGAGCCATATTCGTTTAAGAGCTGATGCAAGACATGCTTTGAAACAACTCAATAAATTACAGTTGTTAGACCGCGCAAGTCGTATTCTCGATGAAAGTGACGCTAAAGACCTAAAAATCATCACATTAGATTGCGACAGCTACCCTGCATTACTAAAGCAAATTTATGATCCGCCACCCTTGCTTTGGATAAAGGGCAATTTTTCGTTGCTCAATTACCCACAGTTGGCGATTGTGGGGAGTCGAAAACCCACAACATCGGGGTTTTCGAGTGCTTATGAGTTTGCAAAATCACTTGCTGGTAGCGGCTTTGTCATCACGAGCGGTTTAGCGCAGGGTGTAGATGAGGCCGCTCACAAAGGAGCTGTTTCAGTTAATAAGCCCACGTTAGCAGTGCTCGGAACCAGTCCAGAGCTGGTCTATCCAAGATCTAATCAGCGCTTAGTGGATCGTTTGCTGGAACAAAATGGTGCGTTAGTATCAGAGTTTCATCCTGGAACCCGAGCAAGGCCTGAAAATTTCCCTAAGCGCAACCGAATTATCAGTGGGCTTTCCGTGGGAGTACTGGTTGTTGAAGCCGCATTAAAAAGTGGTTCATTAATCACAGCACGACTAGCTCTAGAGCAGGGTCGAGAGGTGTTTGCGCTTCCAGGGTCTATTCACAACCCTTTAGCCAAGGGATGTCATGCCTTGATTCGTGAGGGGGCGTTGCTAGTTGAAAATCAACAACAGATTAGTGAAGCTTTAGCACCTCTACTGGGATATTTAGCCACTGAAGCAGAGGCTAATCCGCCTTGTTCACCTCTGACTACTACTGAAAGTAGCTTAATCGATCAACTCAGAGGCGCTACTATGACACTTAATGAGCTCCATATTGTTACAGGAGTCAGTATCAGTGAATTACAGCAAGTGCTGATTAATTTACAGCTTGACGGTAAAATAGGCTTAATGGGCGACCGTTATATGGCGCTAAGTTAAAATAGCTGATAAAAAAGTGCCTCGCTTTTCCCATAACAAGAATGGGAGTATGCTGTCGGGTTTTCGTTTTCGGCAGGCAGGTTGCTTGCATAAAGTTTTTAACAGGATTGAAAGAATGCAGCCAAAAGTAGGCGTAATAATGGGTTCAAGATCTGACTGGCCCACGATGGAGCATGCGGTATTAATGCTTGAAAAACTCGGTGTTCCTTATGAGACGCGTGTCGTATCGGCTCACCGTACCCCTGACCTGCTGTTTGAATATGCTAAAACAGCATCTGATCGGGGACTCCAAGTGATTATCGCTGGTGCGGGCGGGGCAGCCCATCTACCCGGTATGGCAGCATCGCAAACGTGTTTGCCAGTTTTAGGTGTGCCTGTTGAATCTAAGGCACTGAGTGGTATGGATTCTCTCTTGTCCATCGTACAGATGCCGGGAGGTATTCCAGTTGGTACGCTTGCTATTGGTAAAGCAGGAGCTACTAATGCCGGGATCATGGCAGCTCAAATTGTTGCACTGCAAGATCCACAGGTCAATAACGCTTTACAAGAGTTCAGGGCCGATCAAACCAATAGGGTACTTGAACAGTCAGATCCTCGTGGCGAGTGATAGGGTTAAATAGAATGAAAATTGGTGTACTGGGCGCAGGTCAATTGGGCCAGATGATGGCATTATCTGGCTATCCCTTAAGTAATCGTTTTACATTTTTTGATACGACGGGAAATCCGAGTGCAGACATAGGTCATACGATCAGTGACCCGAATGGACAGCAGTTATCGTCGTTCTTATCTCAAGTTGATATAGTGACCTATGAGTTTGAACATTTACCGATTGAGTTAGTGAAACAGGTTGCATCGAAAAAGCCCCTGTATCCCGGTGTCGAGGCCTTAGGTGTCTGTCAAAATCGTGAAGCAGAAAAGTCACTATTTGACCGTCTACACATTCCCGTTGCCCAATATCGTATTGTTGAGTCGGCGCCTGAGCTTGCCGAAGCGTGTGACGAATTGATGCAACAGGGTGCCAAAGCTGTCGTCGCGAAGTCTATTACGGAAGGTTATGACGGTAAAGGCCAAGCGGTTATTCGAGCGTCTGAGGAAGCCGCTGATGCATGGCAACGGATTGGACATTCAAGACTGATCGTTGAGTCTTTCGTTGATTTTGTTCGTGAAGTGTCCATTATTGCTGTACGCTCTCGGTCAGGCGATGTCGCCTTCTACCCTCTTGCCGAAAATCATCATGTTGAAGGTATTCTTCGTTATTCATTAGCCCCCCTTCCCGATATCACTGAGGCAGTCCAACAGCAAGCTGAGCGATATATTCATCAACTGTTAGACAGTCTTGATTATGTAGGTGTGTTAACACTGGAACTCTTTCAATGTGCTGATGGTCGATTGCTTGCAAATGAAATGGCTCCACGTGTGCATAATTCAGGACACTGGACACAAAATGGTGCTGTGACTAGCCAATTTGAAAATCATTTGCGTGCGATTCAAGGGCTTCCTTTAGGTTCTACTAAAGCGACAGCTCCTACCTGCATGATCAATATCATTGGAAAGATGGGTGATGCCGAGTCATTGCTAAGGCTAGACGGTGTGCATTTACATCTTTATGGAAAAGATGAGCGCCCCGGGCGCAAATTGGGCCATATAAATGTCGTCGCTGATGATTTACCTAGTTTGCTAGAAAAGGTGCGCTTGATCTCTACCTTTCTACCTCAGGCACCAGAACCTCTGTTTTATTGTGATTCATCCTACTAGGAGTCAGTTAGATGAATAGATGGCAACTTAAAAGGGCTATTGACGTAATGCATGCTGGCGGCGTCATTGCTTACCCTACTGAGGCGGTCTGGGGACTAGGTTGTGATCCTTTTAATGAACACGCTGTTAAGCGCTTGCTACAGCTTAAACGTCGCCCTGAGCATAAAGGCTTAATTATGGTGGCGAGTTCAACTCAACAGATAGAGGCTCTGTTAAAAGACCTGTCCTCCGAACAGCTAGAGCATTTAAATCATACCTGGCCGGGACCTAACACATGGTTACTCCCAGATACCTATCACCTTATTCCGTCATGGGTAAAAGGGAAGCATCCAGAGGTGGCCATTCGCGTTTCTGCGCATCCATTGATACGACAACTCTGTGATGCCTGGGGCGGTCCCATAATCTCAACCTCAGCCAATCCTGCCTCTTCTGAACCAGCAAAATCATCCTTGAAAGTTAAGACTTACTTCGGTTCAAGGCTAGATTTTGTAATAGAGGGTGATCTAGGTGGCGCTGATAAACCCAGTACTATACGTTCCATATCGAGTCTATCAACAATTAGGCCGTAGTGAGCGCTAACTTAAAATAAGGGGAGACGATGCAAAAGCCTGATACTCAACGAGTTAAAGAATACCTACTCAGCTTGCAAGATAGCATCTGTCAGGCCTTTACAGAACTGGATGGTCAGGCCTTTACCGAAGATTCCTGGGATAGACCTGGAGGTGGTGGTGGCCGTAGCAGGGTACTTTCCTCGGGTGGGCTAATTGAAAAAGGTGGTGTTAACTTTTCCCATGTATTTGGTGATGGTTTACCCGCATCGGCGACAGCTCATCGACCAGAACTGGCCGGACGCTCGTTTCAAGCTATGGGCGTATCACTGGTGATACATCCACACAACCCCCACATACCGACATCCCATGCTAATGTACGTTTCTTTATCGCTGAAAAAGAGGGAGAAGCGCCAGTATGGTGGTTTGGTGGAGGTTTTGATCTAACACCTTATTATGGTCATGAAGAAGACTGTGTACATTGGCACCAAGTGGCTCAAAATGCCTGTTTACCCTTTGGAGAAGACTATTATCCCCGCTATAAAAAATGGTGTGATGACTATTTTTTCTTGAAGCATCGTAACGAACCGCGAGGTATTGGTGGGCTTTTCTTTGACGATTTGAATACGCCAGACTTTGAAACCAGTTTCGCCTTTATGCGTTCTGTGGGTGATGCTTACATTCAAGCGTATCGCCCTATCGTTGAGAAAAGACGAAATACACCTTGGACAGAACAGCAACGAGACTTTCAGTTACACCGTCGTGGCCGTTATGTGGAGTTTAATCTGGTATATGACCGAGGTACGCTGTTTGGGCTTCAGTCGGGCGGTCGAACGGAATCAATTTTAATGTCTTTGCCACCGGAAGTCAGGTGGAGCTACGACTGGGCACCCGATGCAGGTACAGAAGAAGCGCGACTCTACACAGACTTTTTGACTGCTAAGGATTGGTTAGGAAACTCAACGGGAGATACGCATGATTGATCAGTACGCCGTTATGGGTAATCCCATTGCACATAGCCGTTCTCCTCTTATTCATGAAGCATTTGCTCGGCAACAAGACCAGCAGATGCAGTACCAAGCCATTGAGGTGGCACTCGATGAATTTGAACAGCAAGTTCTACTGTTCTTAGAAGGCACTGGTAAAGGTCTGAATATCACGGTGCCCTTTAAAGAGAGAGCCTGGGCGCTGGCTCAACACCGTACTGTCAGAGCTGAACAAGCAGGGGCAGTCAATACCTTGTGGTGTGATGGTGAAGGCACCCTATATGGTGATAATACAGATGGCATTGGGCTGGTGACTGATTTAACGAATAATCACGGAATTTGCCTAGATAATGCACGAATACTGATGTTAGGTGCGGGTGGAGCGGTTCGTGGTGTGTTACAACCCCTGATAGAATCAGGTTGCAAAGAGATCATGATTGTTAACCGAACGGCAGAAAAAGCGGTTCAGTTAGCCACTCATTTTCAACAGGCTTTTCCCACGAATATAAGCCTTAAGGCGGGTGGTTATGACGATTTGATGGCAAGTGACCCTTATGATGTCATTATCAATGGAACATCAGCAAGCCTACAAGGAAGCTTGCCTCCAATTGATACATCCGTAGTAAGTGCTCACTCTATATGCTATGACATGATGTATGGTGCTAAGTTAACCCCTTTTTGCCAATGGGCCATTGATCACTCCGCATCACGTGCTATTGATGGCTTGGGTATGTTAGTTGAACAAGCCGCTGAAGCATTTTTATGCTGGCGTGGTGTTCGTCCAGATACAGCGCCAGT
>SLCQ01000010.1 GCA_007125745.1 Nitrincola sp. | reverse complement strand
CCTTTGCACAACAATTAGATCGCATTATCGCTGTCGTTAATGAAGATATCATTATGCAAAGTGAGCTGGATGTTCGTGTAGCTTTAGCAACTGAACAGATCAGTGCTCAAGGCATGCAAGTCCCCCCAGGCGACGTGTTGCGCCAACAGGTACTGGATCGCCTGATTATGGACAGCATTCAGTTACAGATCGCGGACATGCAGGGGCTTAGGGTGTCTGATCGTGAGTTGAATGAAACTCTTGAGAATATCGCCGCTCAAAACGGCATGACGCTACCAGAGTTTCGTGATGCACTCATCGCAGAAGGTCAGGATTATGCTCAGGCGCGAGAACAGATTAGACGTGAAATATTGGTCAGCCAAGTACAACAAAGCAATGTCAATCGTCGAATTCAAATCACCGACCAGGAAGTTCGAAACTTTCTGAATTCCGAGCAGGCACGACAACAATCGCAAGCCGAGTTTTTATTAAGCAATATTCTGATTGCACTTCCTTCACAAGCCTCACCCCAGGATATACAAGAAGCAGAACAACGCGCTCAAGCGATCCATCAACAACTCTCTGAAGGCGCTGTCTTTGCTGACCTTGCCGTCCTTGCCTCGAATGCACCCAATGCACTCGATGGTGGTGATTTGGGCTGGCGCAACCAAAATGAACTCCCTGAAACACTCGCAGCAGCTATCGCAAATTTACAAACTGGTGATATCAGCCGCCCTATTCGCACTCCGGGTGGTTTTCATATTTTACTGGTTCGTGATCGTCGAGGCGGGGATGTCACGCTTGTGGAACAGACACTGGTTAGCCATATCTTACTGACTCCTAACGAGATACGCTCACCACAACAAACACGTGATTTTGCTCAAGAGCTATATAACCGACTACGCGATGGGCAACCTTTTGAAACCTTGGCGCGTCGCTACAGTGATGACCCAGGTAGCGGTTCTCAAGGGGGCGACCTTGACTGGACACAAGAAGGTCAAATGGTACCTGAATTTGAACAAATTATGATGAACACGCCCGTTGGTGAGATTTCAGAACCCTTTGAATCCCGTTTCGGCTGGCACCTACTTTGGGTTCGCGATCGACGCACACAAGATATGACCCATGAAATGATGGAGAATATGGCTCGTAACGCCATAGGCCAACGTAAATATAGCGAAGAACTCGATAGTTGGTTACGTGAACTGCGCTCGCAGTCCTACATCGAAATCCGTGATCCGAGTTAAGCTGTGGCTATCCAACGTATCGCAGTCACACCAGGGGAGCCAGCCGGTATTGGTCCAGATGTTTGCATTATGCTGGCCCAGCAAATCTGGTCTCAGCAACTGGTGGTGATTGCAGATCCAGATCTATTAGCATCTCGGGCGGCAAAATTGGGCCTACCACTGCAACTAAGTGAGTGGCAAGGCAGTAGTGATCAGAGAACAAGTGCACCAGGAGAGATGCTTTTTTATCCTCAGAAGCTAAAGAAACCAGTCACTCCAGGATCTTTAGATTCAGAAAACGCTCGTTACGTTCTAGATACACTCACCACCGCTACCCAACTATGCTTAAATCAGCAGATGAATGCGATGGTCACAGCACCGGTTCATAAAGGAATTATTAATGAGGCTGGTATCCCTTTTACTGGTCACACAGAATTCTTGGAACAACTGACACAGACGTCAAAAGTAGTGATGATGCTGGCAACGGAAGGGTTACGTGTTGCCCTGGCCACTACTCACCTCCCCCTGAGAAAAGTGGCTGACTCGATTACGGCTCCCTTGTTAACTGAAGTTCTTGAGATCTTATTGCACGAGTTGAGGAATAAATTTGCAATACCGCAACCTAGAGTAATCGTTGCAGGGCTCAACCCTCATGCTGGAGAGGACGGGCACCTTGGACGCGAAGAGATTGATATCATCAACCCAGTATTACAAACGTTTCGAGAACAGGGTGAATTTATTTCAGGTCCACTCCCCGCTGACACACTCTTTAATGAATCGTTACTATGCCAAGCAGATGCCGTACTCGCCATGTATCATGATCAAGGGCTACCAGTGCTGAAATATAAGGGTTTTGGTAAAGCCGTAAATATTACGTTGGGACTGCCCATTATTCGTACTTCGGTTGATCACGGTACAGCACTTGACTTAGCAGGCACTGGCAAAGCGGATCCAGGCAGTTTAATAACTGCGATTAACCTGGCAAGTGAGATGGTCAGCGCACAACATCAACCTATGGCAACTTCATGAGCAAAAAACCCGTAGGGCATAAAGCCCGCAAACGTTTTGGACAAAATTTTTTACAGGATCAAAGCGTGATTCAACGCATTATGGGTGCAATTCACGCCAAACCCGATGATGCATTGGTTGAAATAGGTCCAGGCTTGGGGGCACTGACTGAAGAGCTGCTCAGCAGTGCTGGCCACCTTGATGCAATAGAACTGGATAGAGATCTCGTTCCCATTTTAAGAACAAAGTTTTTTCGCTACGGTGATCAATTTCGTATCCACGAAGCGGATGCTATGAAATTTGATTACACTCAACTTTGTCAAGATAGCAAACGACTTCGCATCGTTGGTAACTTACCTTACAACATATCAACACAGTTAATATTCCATTTACTGAATCACCATCAATACATCGCTGATATGCACTTTATGTTGCAAAAAGAAGTTGTCGAGCGCTTAGCGGCCGGGCCTGGAGAAAAAAATTATGGTCGACTCAGTATCATGGCTCAATACTACTGTCAGGTTGACAACCTTTTTATAGTACCACCCGAAGCGTTTGATCCCGTGCCTAAAGTAGACTCGGCCATTGTCCGTTTAAGGCCCTTCGAGAAACTGCCTTATGAAGCAGAAAGCGTTGAACAGTTGCAACAGGTAGTGAGAACAGCCTTTAATCAGCGCCGCAAAACCCTGAGAAACAACCTGAAAGAGCTCATTAGTGCAGAGTCACTTGAAACATTAGACATCAACCCCAGCGAAAGACCTGAACGCTTAACGTTACAAGCGTTTATTCGCATCAGTGATCACATCACACAGGCTAAGAAGGATTAAAGTACCCTAATGAATAACACTGCATCACAGGATAGTAACATCCAGATAACTGTTGATACGGCATACTTAACAGAACAATCTGACCCAGAAGCACACCGTTATGTTTTTTCATATCATATTACCATTACTAACCATAATGCCTATCCAGTGCAATTGATCAGCAGACGCTGGCTTATAACAGATGGCAATGAGCAAACACAAGAAGTCAATGGCGAGGGTGTGGTTGGTGAACAACCTGTTATCAACCCTGGAGAAAGTTATAGCTACACCAGCGGCACGGTACTTCCAACAGAAGTCGGAAGCATGCAGGGACACTACGCCATGATGAGTGAAGCCTTTGGTGAATTTATAGCACCTATCCCCCCTTTTACACTCGCACTCCCTAACTCTCTGCACTGATCCTAGCGTTTTATACTTACGCATGCTCCTCGAGTATTGTTATACTCGAGGAAAATACTCTTATCGATACAGAGAAACGCCATGGATTTTGCATCACTGCTAGGTATCATTTCAGGCTTTGCATTAATCATCATCGCCATTTTCTTGGGTGGCAACCCAGATGTTTTCGTCAACATACCCGGTTTAATGATTGTTTTCGGGGGGACGATCGCCGCCACCTTGCTCACTGTGCAGTTTCGCGATGTTTTGAATGCTTTTAAAGCCGCTTGGATTGTCTTCACACAAGATAGAACCAATGCGCAAGACATGATTGATACCATGCTAGAACTTAGCCGCATTAGTCATCGTCACGGCCTACTTATGCTGGGAGATATCGAAACAGACTCTCGGGTACTCCAACGTGCGGCCAACCTATTGGCAGAAGCTGCGTCTGAACAGGTTATTCGTAACACCTTACAAAATGAGATTGACTCACTCATCGCTCGACATCACACAGTTCAAGACGTATTCAAAAAGATGGCGATGTATGCACCTGCGTTTGGCATGCTAGGCACCTTAATAGGCCTGATTCAAATGCTCAGTGCTTTACAAGATCCTGATACGATTGGACCGGCAATGGCCATCGCCCTGTTAACGACTTTCTACGGCTCCTTGTTAGCAACCGTTGTATTTCTCCCTATAGCAGGGAAACTTCGTGCCAGAACACTCTCGGAAGTGACAAACTTAGAAATTATTCGAGAAGGCTGTATCAGCATACTGACAAATGATCACTATGCTCATGTCTATGAGCAACTTTCATCTTATTTACCTGAAGCCTCACGCAAACCTCTTAGAATGGGGAGCAAGCAAAAGCCTGAAGGTAACAAAGCATGAGCCGGAAAACACAGCTCCTAGAAGATAATGATGGGCCTGGCTGGATCACAACCTTTGCTGATCTGATGACGCTATTGCTCGTCTTTTTTGTACTGCTTTTTTCAATTTCCAGCATTGAGAATGAAGCTTTTGAGGAAGCGGCTCGCTCGCTGAATGTTGCGCTATCCCGTGATAGCGCTCCATCAAGCTTAATTCCATTATTGGAACCTGCCGCTGAAACCACCAGGATCCCTGATCCTAATGACCCCGACATCATCAACCGTGACGCTGAGTTAGCCGATCAAATGCGTTTTCAACAAGCGTTAGTTGATTCTATTAACCTTGAGCTTGAAGATATGGTACAAGACCTTGAGGGCTCTTTAGCTGAATCTGATATGGGAAGCTGGGTGGAAATAGGAACACCTCTCGATGGTCGACTTACGCTTAAAGTCAATGCAGCTGTCATGTTTGACCCCGGTTCAGTAGAAATTCGACGATCTATGATGCCATTGCTGGACAGTATCCTAGAAGTCGTTTTAGAGAACCCTAGTTTCAAACTGGAAATACAAGGTCATACAGATGACCAGCCTGTCGACCTTGAACGCTTCCCATCAAATTGGGAACTATCAGCCTTTCGGGCGACTGCAGTACTTAGATTTTTAGTTGAGGGTGGACTTTCACCACAGCGCGTTGTCGCCAGTGGTTATGGAGACTCGATGCCACTACTTCCCAGCACATCCGAAGATAATCGTGCGGCAAACCGACGAATTGAGTTTGTACTTGAACGAACGGAGCTACCCAGATGAAGCCCCTTATTTCTCTTCCAGATATTAAAGATACGGGTCGAAGAGCATACCGAATGACACCTGTCCACCATGACCCAGTTAGCTTAAGAGTTGATGGTGAACTCGTTGATTTGGAAGACCTATCCGTCAATGGAGCCGCTTTTTTAAGTGAGAAAAACCTTAAAGCAGGCACCTATAGTGCACAATTAAATTTTACTCTTCACCAACAAGACTACTCAATTTTTTGTCGCATAAAATTGATTCGCACAAAAACTGATACCTATGCAGGCGAGTTACAGGAACTCACCCTGCTAGATGAAAGATTACTCTCCAAATTCATTTTAGAATGTCAAAAAAATGCTATTTCACGTGATCGTACCCATCCAATGGAGTAACCCAAGTTATTTATTGCAGATGCGTAATATTTTCTTGACAAAACACCAACAGGTCTTTAATATACGCCCCACGTTGATGCGGGGTGGAGCAGTCTGGTAGCTCGTCGGGCTCATAACCCGAAGGTCGTTGGTTCAAATCCAGCCCCCGCTACCAAATTTTAGAAGGCAGATCAGTTACTTATTGATCTGCCTTTTTTCGTTCAATCACTTCGATTCTATTACTTCTATTTTTCTCTTCCTAACGGTTTGCGCTCTGAGATAAGAGCCTTACAATAATTGCTTCGAGTACAGGAAGTAAACTATCACTCTGGAGTTGCCATGAGTCTTGAAGAACCACATCTTAATCTACGAAACCTACATAAAGGTGACTACCCCCAACTCAAGCTGTTAATGGATCATGTCTATGATGATATAGGTGGCGCATGGCCAGAAAAAACTATTAACCGTTTGATAGAAGACTTTCCTGACGGACAAATTGTCATTGAGGATGACGAGCAGATTGTTGCCGTCGTCCTCAGTGTCTTAGTGGATTATGCAACCTTCTCTGAACCACATAAATACGGTGACTTGATTGGTCGCTATGAACGCGTGCAACATAAAGCCGATGGCGATGCTCTATATGGATTAGATGCATTAATAGAACCTGCTTATCGGGGTCACCGTCTTGGTCGCAGACTTTATGAGGCTAGAAAAGAACTTTGCCGCTCGTTAAATCTTCGTGCGATATTGGCGGGCGGGCGCATTCCAGGCTATCACGAATATGCTGATCAACTTAAGCCGACTGAATATTTAGATCAGGTCGCACGAAAAGAGATTCATGATCCAATTTTATCTTTTCAACTTTCCAATGACTTTCAAGTCAAGCGCCTCATGCGGGGCTATCTTCCTGAAGATGATCGCTCCAAAGGTTATGCCACTCTGTTAGAGTGGAATAATATTCTTTACGAATCTGAAGACCGTGTTGTTAACACCAAACCCACACAAGTCAGAGTCGGTGCGGTGCAATGGCAGATGCGTGAGTTTGAATCCGTTGAGAGTGCACTTCAGCAAGTTGAATACTTCGTCGATGCGTTATCAGATTATCAAAGTGATTTTGCCGTTTTCCCGGAACTGTTTAATGCCCCTTTAATGGGTCTTACTGAGCAAACAGATCCCAAGGAAGATATCCGTTTTTTAGCAACCTTCACTGAAGATTTTCGAGCAGAACTTCTGCGTATGGCCGTGAGTTACAATATCAATATTATAGCTGGCTCTATGGTTGAAGTCGGTGATGATGAGCGTCTTTATAATGTTGCTTACTTATTGAGAAGAGATGGAACCTTTGAACGTCAAGCCAAACTGCATATTACACCTCAGGAACGAAGAGACTGGGTTATAGAGGGCGGTGACGAGCTGGCCGTGTTCGAGACAGATGCTGGTCGCATAGGGATATTAATTTGCTACGACGTAGAGTTTCCGGAACTGGGTCGCTTATTAGCAGATGATGATATGGATATCCTGTTTGTTCCCTTCTGGACAGACACTAAAAATGGCTACCTGCGTGTTCGTCATTGTGCTCAAGCACGCGCAGTAGAAAATGAATGCTATGTCGTCACCTGTGGGAGTGTCGGCAACCTGCCTTCTATTGAGAGCTTGGACATTCAATACGCCCAATCAGCCGTCTTTACCCCCTCCGATTTTGCCTTTCCTCATGATGCCGTCTTGAATGAAACAACACCCAATACTGAGATGATTTTCTTCTCCGACTTGGATCTTTCTCGATTAAAAATTCTGAGAAATGAAGGCTCTGTTACTAATTTAAAAGATCGTCGTCTAGACCTTTTCTCGGTAAAGAAACGCCGCAAGTAATCTTCTACAGCCCTGTAAGGTGCGCTACCCTGGTAGCGCACCATAACCTATATTCCAGACTCCACATTAGTTACTATTGATATATATCGATAGGCGTAAATAATTGCATTTATAGTTATAACCTTATTTCCTTTTGAAATAAAGATGCTATATTAGCATTATATAAATAAAGCCCTATCTTTCCTTATCTGATAGGGCGGAGTAACTCTGAACCTAGAAACGAATGCTGGAGATGGATGATGAATACAAGAGACACCTTGGTCGATACCGACAAAAAACCCACTATAAAAACTTTTTTTGATGAACCTACGAATACCTTTAGTTATGTTGTCCAAGATCCGACATCTAACAGCTGTGCCATTATTGATTCTGTCTTAGATTTTGACTATGCCAGTGGATCTACTGATGTTGCTTCGGCTAATGCGATCATTGACTACATTAAAGCGAATCAACTCACGGTTGAATGGATATTGGAAACTCATGTTCATGCTGACCATTTATCGGCCGCGCCCTATTTACATGAGCAACTCGGCGGCAAGACAGGCATTGGTGCAATGATCACCGTGGTACAAGACACTTTCGGTAAGGCCTTCAATGCAGGAACAGAGTTTGCGCGTGATGGAAGCCAATTTGATCAACTATTCAATGAAGGTGATCGTTTTAGCATTGGTAATCTAGAAGGCTACGTGTTGCATACACCAGGTCATACTCCTGCTTGCTTAAGTTATGTCATCGGTGATGCTGTGTTTGTTGGGGATACCTTATTTATGCCTGATTTTGGTACGGCTCGTTGCGACTTTCCGGGTGGTGATGCGAAAACGCTGTATAAGTCCATTCAAAAGGTGCTGAGCTTGCCAGAAGCCACTCGTATTTTCCTATGTCATGACTACAAGGCACCCGGTCGTGATGAATATGTGCACGAAACAACTGTGGGCGAACAACGTAAACAGAATATTCATGTGCATGAAGGCATTACAGAAGAGGAGTTCGTTAAAATGCGCACTGAGCGTGATGCGACTTTGTCTATGCCAACACTTATTTTACCTTCTGTACAGGTAAATATGCGCGCCGGTGAAATGCCACCTGCTGAAGAAAATGGTCAGGTGTATTTGAAAGTGCCCGTTAACATGTTTAAGAAATAAACGACATTACTGAAAAGCTATAGGGAGCCAAAGCGTCTGGCTCCCTGATAAGCATCATAGTTAGAAAGTAAATACGCGCGTGTATTTATCCATCATTTGTTCAGCCATAGCCGGAGGTGCTGCCACCTCAACACCTTCTCTTAAGTCTGCTTCAGCATTACCACTATTCGGAAGATAGAGTGCACAAACGCTAACAGTGGCACCGTTTTGCTGTAAACGCATCATTAATTGTTCAGGTGTGACATCGTTAGGTTTAAGCAATTCACTTGTAGTGTCTTGAAGCGCAAGATCTGCAGCCGCATCACACAACAGCACATTCACTTCAACACCCTGTCCTTGAATAGCATTACCTAAGACCATCGCCATTCCTTGGGTCATCAACGAATCACTGTTGAGCATAATGAGCGCTTTTTCTTCAGTATGTTGATGACCATCAGCATGAACAGCTATAGGTGCTAACAAACTTACACCCAGCAAACATGCGGCAATTTTAGTCTTCATCATATGTTTCTCCTTACATTGTTATTTAGAAATTACTAATCAAGGATACTAGCATGAATAATACACAACTGCATTACGCCTTCGATTGAGAAGATTTATAGGAAAACCAGCCAAACTGGGTATCAAAGGGTAAACAGGCATCCGTATCTTGCTTTTTATACCAAGGATAATGAACAGGTTGTGTATTCATATGGCACTAGGCTCTTTGAGTGTACTATTCGTCAATTCTTCGTGCTAACCACTCACTAGGAGCCTGCCATGAGCTAATCCATTGAATCACCTGCTCAGCAGGCATGGGTCTAGCAATAACATATCCCTGAGCAACCAAACAACCAGAGTCAATTAACAAGCAACCCGCTTCGATGGATTCAACCCCCTCGGCCATGACCTCTATATCAAATGCTTGCCCCAACCCAATAATACTCTCCAAAATGGATAAATCGCTTTGACTGGTCAGAATATCTCTCACAAAGCTTTGGTCGATTTTAAGAACCTGTATGGGCAATTGCTTCAAGTAAGCCAAAGAAGAATATCCCGTACCAAAGTCGTCCAAGGCTATGCTCACCTGTAAATCGTTACAAGCTTTCATGGTACGAATGGCTGCCGGTATATCTTCAAGGGCACTAGACTCCAGCACTTCCAACTGCAAACACGAAGCAGGAACCTCAGAGTATTTTTCTAATAGCTCTTTCAGACGTATCGCAAACTGACTGTCTTGTAACTGCATACCGCCCAGATTAACGCTAACACTGGTATTAAATCCCTGAATCTTCCACTCTTGCATCTGCTGTAATGCCGTTTCTATAACCCAATAGCCAATCTCAATAGATAAGGGGTAGGTTTCTATGACAGGCAGGAACTCTCCAGGCGAGATCAACCCCTTATCCGGATGCTCCCAACGAATCAAAGCCTCAAAGCCCATAACCTGCCCTTCTATTAGGCGCACTTTAGGTTGGTAATATAAGACAAACTCATCTTGTATGAGTGCTTGATGAATGCGTTCCAATGTTTGGTAATAGCTACGTGTACTTTTTTCTTCAAGGTTATCAAATAAATGAAAGCGCTGGTTGCCTTTTAATTTAGCTTGATACATGGCTTGTGAAGCTTGCCTGATCAGCATATTTGGATCACATAGATTATCAGAGGTATAACTGCTAACGCCGGCACTTATCTGTATATTGATGTCGTGTTTACCTAGCTGATAAGGCGCTGATAGTGCAGAAAATAGTCGAGATATCTTGTTTTCCAGATCCTTTTCACTTTGAAATGCTTGAACAACCAAAACAAACTCATCACCGCCCAGATGGTAGGCATGTTGCTCAATGTACTCTAAACGTACCATTCGATTGGCAACTTTTTTTAGCAATTGATCGCCTTGAGAAACCCCGTAAAGATCGTTTATTTGATAAAAGTTATCGATATCCAAATAGATTACTGCGATTGGATGGTCGGGGAAATGCTGTATCTGGTCTGTTAAATAGGTAATGAGTGATGCTTTATTTGGAAGTCCAGTTGTCGCATCATGATATGCTAAATGCTCCAGTGCTCTTTTGTGTTTCAGGCGTTCGGAAATATCCCGTACCACAGCAATCACATAAGGATGTCCTTTTTCTTGAAAAGAAGAACCCAGCGTAACCTCAACATCATGATACTCCCCTGACGCAGTCAAGATAAAGCTTTCAACCTTTTGATTTGACGCTGGAATAAGACGGGGGGCTTCAGGATGAAAAAGCTCTTCAAAAGGCTTTCCTAACAACTTTTCCACAGAAAAGCCACAAAGCTCCTCCGCTGCTCGGTTCAAGTCTGACAGTGATTCACTTAACTTATCCACAACAAAGACCGCTTCAGGGATAGAAGCAAATAAAGCTTTGAATCGATCTTCACTATTCCGCAAACGCTCTTCTATTAGCGCTTTACTTACATGATGCAACTGTTGTTCAGCTTTTTCGCGTGCATGCTTTTCACGCATCAGATCCACAGTGCGCTCTGATAACTTGCGGTACATACCTAGAACAGCATTAATCAGCGTATCTAAAGATTTATTTACCTCATCATCTGCAGTCGATTTAGCATCATGAATACTCATACCCTGCTGTATATATTGCACGGTAATCGCCATACGACGATCAGAGTCTAAAATATGAAAGGCTAACCAGTGAACTAGATAACCAAACAACCCTTCTAGAACACCGGGTTCACTGGGATCCTGCTGAGCATAACCCAAGACTTTATCACGAAACTCTTGATGAATTACGCAATGATTTTGATAGGCAGCATCTTCTTTAAAGTACTCCTTCCAAATCGACTCTTCCGTATCAAAATGATAGTCAGCATAATCAACCAACCCCTGAAAAAGTCCATCCAAACCTTCAGTATCACCCCCCTCAACGAAGAAAGCCGCCAGCTGATTTAAATAATCGACCAGACGCTGGTGTTGTGCATCTATCAGATCTATTCCTGTACGGAAGTGATGACTCCAAGGAAAGATTTCAAAGCTGGACACTTGTATAGCTCTATGTTTCATGAGCAATATCCTGTCGACCAATGGGTTGCGTCATTTAACAATCGCAACCCAAATCCATTAGCTTAGGCAACTTAATGATCAACTGAATTAATCAGTTGATTAAAAAGTAAATCGTGATACAGATCGTTGCATATCTTTGGACAACTCAAGTAAGCCATCCGCATGTTGCGCACTCT
>SLCQ01000157.1 GCA_007125745.1 Nitrincola sp. | reverse complement strand
TTAGAAGATGAGGAAAGCTATATCGACTGGCTAGAAACCCAGCAGCAGTTGATTGAGAACCTAGGCACTGAAAATTATTTACAGTCACAGATTTAAAGGAGAACACCGATGAAAGGTAATATAGATATCATTGCTAAAATGAATGAAATTCTCGGCAGTGAACTCGCCGCAATGGACCAATACTTTGTGCATTCGAAAATGTACGAAGATTGGGGGTTAACGAAACTTTATGAACGTATTGCGCATGAGTTCGATGATGAAAAAGGTCATGCCACCTTATTAATCGATCGCATCCTGATGCTGGAAGGCACCCCTGATCTGTCAACCCGTGGTCCCGTTCATATCGGTAAGACAGTACCAGAAATGCTTCAATTTGACCTTGATCTTGAGTACAAAGTTGGTGAGCAGCTAAAAGAGGCAATTGCGCTATGTGAATCTAAGCAAGATTATCAAACCCGAGACATGCTTCAAATTCTACTAAAAGATACTGAAGAAGATCACGCGCACTGGCTAGAACAGCAGCTAGGTTTAATCGAAAAGATTGGTTTGCAGAACTACCTGCAGTCACAAATGTAATGAATAAAAAAATGTTCAACTTTTTTACTCAATGCGATTGCAAA
Source organism: Nitrincola sp. (assembly GCA_007125745.1). Classification (GTDB taxonomy): domain Bacteria; phylum Pseudomonadota; class Gammaproteobacteria; order Pseudomonadales; family Balneatricaceae; genus Nitrincola. The sequence continues at coordinate 2,512 of SLCQ01000157.1, read as the reverse complement.
TGATAATGCTTTACATTAACATAAAATCTCATTGACAGGTTGAACTCGTGCTTCGGCACTACAGTTCATGTGCTCTCAGCACGTTAGACCGTAACATAGGAGACTGTGTTACGGTTTTTTTTTAGCTTTATCAACCCTTCATATCATTTAAAAGTTTTTTTGGCTGAATTTACCGATCAATGGTATCTGCTGGCCTGGGGTGTCAATGTGGGAGGATTTGGCTTTGCAATTGGATCAATGGCGAACTTAATCGCATTGCGACTAGGTAAAGCGAGAGGCATTTGGATCTGGTTTCATTTATGGTCAGTACCGACACTCCTCTTCAGCAGTATCGGTGCATATCTATTAATCGAACTGATAGGGTGAAAGTATCAAGCCGCCGCATTCACACAGCTTTCTAATAACATTTCATCTTGACGTGATCGAATCACACTTCTGGCCACACTGACGCACTTGCCGCAACAACCGCCAACTTGCAACGCCCTATTCAAATCACGAACACTTTGTGCACCGTCATCGATCGCTTGATGAATATCACGCTCGGTAACACCATTACAGATACAGACATACATGACTGAACCTCCGTTAAAGACATAATGCAAATGATAACGCTTATCATGCAAATTACAACTCTTTTTTTACATCATTTTCCATCTTCTTCCCATAAACAGCATTCCTACAAAAACAGATAAATTAATTCAATTAAAGCTGTTGATAATCATTATCATTAGTATTATCTTAAATGGAAGACACCCCATAGGAGATGATCACCATGAATTTCAATGCTAATGAAAGAGCCACTGCAAGCGCGACAGCAAAAACAAGTGCTAATACGGACAGTGATGCCATAGAACTATCTGAATATCTCTCACAACACCATGAAGAACTTCATGCCTATCTTTCAGGACTATTTGGCTCAGCACGCTTTGCTGACGAAATTACACAGGATCTTCTCTTTTATTTATGGAATGCACCTGTAGTCATCTATGAAGGCAATCCTATGGCGATGCTCTTGTCTATGGCTAATCGATTAGGACAATATCGGAAAAGACACCGTTTTGAAGGGAAGCGGGTTGCAAAAAAAAGGAGTAAGTTCACCACTTACTCCCCTTCTCTTGCGATGTGTATCTAGTGCGCTATCTAGCCAGCTAAGCTTAGCTATAACAGCCAGCTAAACAACTAGTTTGCTGACTCACGGTACCAAGTGGTGCCTTCACGGCTGTCTTTTAGAACGATGCCTTGATCAAGTAATGACTGACGAATGCGGTCCGACTCAGCATAATCTTTATTGGCTTTTGCGGCAGCGCGCTTTTCGATCCAAGCTTCAATTTCAGCCGCAGACATTTGCCCTTCCTGATCCTCACCACGAAGAAACTGATCGGGATCCTGTTGCAGCAACCCCAACACACCCGCCAAACGCTTCAACTCACCCGCCAAATGTGGCAGTTCAGGAGCTTTAGCTCGTTTAGCAATATTCAGCTCATTCACTAACTCAAATAAAACCGCGAGCGCTTTTGGTGTATTAAAGTCATCTTCCATGGCTTCACAGAGGCGTTGTTCATAGGCTGGGTTAACGCCTTGTGGGTTTTCAGCAACATCAACACCCTGTAATGCTTGATAAAAACGCTCTAACGCTGAACGCGCTTCAGTCAAACTTGAGTCTGAATAATCGATATAGCTACGGTAGTGCGCACTGGTTAAGAAATAGCGAACCACTTCTGGATTATGCACTTTTAGCACATCGCGGATGGTAAAGAAGTTATTCAACGACTTAGACATCTTTTCTTGATTGACGCGAACCGGTCCAGCGTGCATCCAATAATTGGCATAAGTACAGCTATTCGCCGCTTCCGACTGAGCGATCTCGTTCTCATGATGGGGAAACGGTAGGTCTGGGCCGCCACCATGAATATCTAAGGTTTTGCCGATGCAGCAACGCGACATGGCAGAACACTCAATGTGCCACCCTGGACGCCCTTCTCCCCAAGGAGATTTCCAGCTAACTTCATCAGGTTTTGCCGCTTTCCACAACACAAAATCCAGAGGACTCTCTTTTAAATCATCTACCTCAACACGCGCACCCGAACGTAGCTCTTCAATTTGCTGACCACTGAGTTTGCCATAGCCTTCAAATTTTTCGACTCGATAATAGATATCACCATTGCTGGCTAGATAAGCAAACCCTTTATCCATCAAATCTTGAATGAACTCGATAATGTTACCCATATGTCCAGTTACACGAGGCTCTTCGTCCGGACGCAAGACGGACAATGCGGTTTCATCTTCATGCATGGCCGCAATCATACGCTCAGTCAATTGATCAACGCTTTCACCATTCTCAGCCGCGCGACGAATAATTTTGTCATCGACATCGGTAATATTGCGCACATGATTAACGTCCCACCCGCGCCAGCGCAGGTATCGTGTGATGACATCAAATGACACCATGACGCGAGCATGACCTATGTGACAGTAGTCGTACACCGTGACACCACAGACATACATGCCGATT
>SLCQ01000138.1 GCA_007125745.1 Nitrincola sp. | reverse complement strand
CTTGTAACAATAGGATGAGGCAGGTACAAACGTGATGGGAATGGGCCAACGGTCTCGGGCTTCCAAAGCTAAACGCTCTCGGACACGACTCTCGGGAGGTAAATAAAGATCACAAGTAGGTCGTTTGAGTTCAGCGGCGATAGATCCAATCAACTCCCAGTTGGATAAGTGACAACTGGCAATAATCACAGGGTGATCAATGGCGTCAAGAATTTCTTTACCTTGAAACGCTATTCTTTCCTGTTCTACTATTTTTTGTTGAACCATAAACTCGGCATAGACGCGCCCTAGATTTGCCACAAATTGGATCAGGTGCTTTTTACGTATTACAGGATCATTAAGCTGACAGTATTCTTCTAGATTATTATGCAGACGACCTATCCATAAACGCTTCGCAGAAATAGCCTTTTTAGCATGAAGCTTACCTAAAAAAGCACCAATATCTGAGACAACATCTACGGGTAAATAAGAGAGTAATCGCGCAAATCGATACTCTATTATTTCAGCCACGCGCCAAGACTTTATATCGTGATCTTTCATCGCTTTGTCAACATCATCGGCAATCCCCCCTTGGGACGGAGGGTAAGACGACATTCAATCTCAACGTGATGATCGGGCTTAACGCTTGCGCGAAAAGCCTGAGCAAGCGTCGCGATACACAAAATCCCCTCAACCAAACCAAACTTCATACCTAAGCATACTCGCCTTCCCACACTAAAAGGCAGGTAAACAAACTTATCGGGGCGTGGGTGATGAGGCAAAAAACGCTCTGGCACAAATTGATTCGGGGCCTCCCAAAACTCTTCATGTCGATGCAGTAACCAAGGTACAACCAAGATGATTGAATCTTTCTCGATAGGTCGATTGCGAATCAGATCATCAGCGCGAGCCTGTCGCGTGAGCAAAGGCACAGGAGGATAAAGCCGCATGGTTTCCTCAAACACAGCGCGAGTGTAAGGCAATTGATTGACATCATCCAAGCCAGGCGCTCTACCCTGTAAGACCCTCTCTAACTCTTCATAAAGTTTAGCCGCAACACGAGGATTTTGATCCAGCAAGTACCAAGTCCAAGCCAACACATTGGCGGTTGTTTCATGACCCGCCATAAACATAACGATCGCTTCGTTACGCGCTGCCAACTGACTTAATGGACACCCTTTTGCACGGCCCTCTTTATCCTTGTGTCCTTCAACAAACAAAGAGATCAAGGAAAACTTTTTATCTGCATTAGACTGCTGTTGCCGTTCAATAATACGGTCAATCACCTGATGCACTTGTACACCTGATTGCTGACAACGTCGACGCTTAATTGGGTTCGTCACATGACGTAAAAAAGGCAGTCCGAAGGTGTCTGACAAACTGAGTTGATCGATATTCTGTTGATAATCGGAAAACCCCTGCACCACTTGAGCGGCCTCTTCATCACTGGTTTCATCACCAAACACAGTGCGCCCGATGATGCGAGCCGTTAAACGCGCCATCTCATTGAGCATATCCACTTCATCTGTTTCACTCAGGTTCGACCAGCGCGTCAGGACCTCTTGGCAACACTCCGTCATGATCTGAGCATAATAAGGCAGTAGCTCGTTCTCGAACGCGGGTGCACAGTAAGCTCTTCGCTCTTTCCAAAGCTCACCATCGCTGACAAACATCCCATCACCCAGTAAAGGCTCCAATGCATGACGCATTTGAGGGCTTTTGCGATCATAGTTGTCATGTGCTGTTAAAAAGACCTGTTTCACCGTATCTGGACTATTACATACGAAGTAATGCTGTCGCATAAAACGCGCTGCAAAAGTATTCATCCGATAGGCACTTTGAGGCCACATAGACAAAAGATTCTGACGACCCGCTAGCGTGGTCAGCAGGTAATGACCCCAATTAGATTGAGGGGTTACAGAGACGGGTTCAGGATGATCTAACCACTGCGCTTTTTCAGGATGATCGGGTAGTAGATGCATATTGATGAATTCTTTGCCTTCTTGTAAACGAAGTTGTCAGCGACTAGTCTGGCGTTAATCGGCTTTTTTATCAACTGAACTTCAAAATGAAAGTCTGATAAAATTGAAGCAACACAATCGCTAAGTACGAAGGTCATTACGCTAGCGTTTTCTATAGCCATTTTGCGGCATTAGGCCTTGATGTTACCGTCGAAGCGTTAGATCAAATTAAGTATAAAGGCTATGCAGATAAATACTTAGCCTCAGGCTATCCTATTCACTTGATCGGAGTAGAGTTCTCGAGTCAACAGCGACAGATTGTTGTGTTTGATGTTGAGACGTTGACTGAATCATAGAGATAATCTTTTCCGCCCAACGCGATTGCTCAGTGGGTAATAAGTAGCCATTGGCACCCTGATCAACAACACCTTCATAGATAGGCCCCGCTGAGTAAAGACCGATAGCCCCCGACGCCTGAATATCGTAAAAGCGTGTGGGCGCTCTTGCCGCATTAACTGCATCATCCAACAGTGGAGCTAAACCCAGGGTTCTCCCCGGTTGTTGAATCCATTGCTTATAATCTGGCCACGACATGGGTGGATAAATCTTGACCTGTGGAATGGCTGCAAAAAACCGTTCAACGGATCGATTGCCAATCAATTCAAACCTAACGTTAGGACATTCACGTGCGACTGCTTCAAACACGGGGTAAAGCCATTTTTGTTCGCGACGATGGGATAGCGAACCGTGATAGAACACGATTGGCGTTGTTGAATCAGAAATCAATGACGATGCCTGAGATGGTAGGTTTGCGTAAGGAGAGCACGGTGGCAAAAGACGTGGCTGCCACGACGCATATTTGTTAGCCAAATAAGGTGTAGAGACCCAGAGAGAAGCCGACTGTTGTTTAAACCAAGATTGAAAACGCCACGCACGCCAGAACCACTTCCATCCTAATCCACCCGACACCTTAAGCAACACGCCCATGTCCAGTAAATCATCATCAATCAGCCAAATAAACTGATGCAATTTGGTCACATGGGGGTCAAGAAAACGCTGCCACTTCGGCGTTAAATAGCGCACTACAATCAGGGCGGCATCCTGCAGCAAAGCAGGATCAGGGCACTGATTAAGAGTTAACCACTCAACCGGAAGTGACTGCTGATCTAAACGCCTAGACAGATAAAAATCCGTGGTTGGGTT
>SLCQ01000066.1 GCA_007125745.1 Nitrincola sp. | reverse complement strand
CGTTTGGCGGGCGAATTAATTGACGCCTCTGAAGGTCGTGGCGCGGCTGTTAAGAAACGTGAAGACGTTCACCGTATGGCCGAAGCGAACAAGGCTTTCGCTCACTACCGTTTCTAATCTTCAGAGGAAAACGCCGTGGCTCGTAAAACACCGTTATCAAGATACAGAAACATCGGTATCTGTGCACATGTGGATGCTGGTAAAACAACCACGTCAGAGCGTATTTTGTTTTATACAGGTTTATCTCACAAATTAGGTGAGGTACACGACGGCGCCGCTACAACTGATTGGATGGAACAAGAGCAGGAGCGTGGTATTACCATCACATCTGCTGCCATTACCGCTTTCTGGAGCGGTATGGAAAAACAATTTGAAGAGCACCGGATCAACGTTATCGATACCCCTGGGCACGTAGACTTTACCGTAGAGGTAGAGCGTTCATTACGTGTTCTGGATGGTACGGTGGTTGTTTTGTGTGCTTCTTCAGGAGTTCAGCCTCAAACGGAAACCGTTTGGCGTCAGGCGAACAAATATGAAGTACCGCGCATGGTTTTTGTCAACAAAATGGACCGTGCAGGTGCTGATTTCTTCCGTGTAGAAGATCAGCTGAAGAAACGCTTAAACGTGACTACTGTGCCTATCAACTTCCCGATCGGTGCTGAAGATGAGTTCAAAGGCGTCGTTGACGTGCTGCGCATGAAGGCGATTCACTGGAATCAAGCGGATCATGGCATGACCTTCACTCTAGAAGATATTCCTGCTGACCTGCTCGAAAAAGCTGAGCAGTTACGCGAGAATGCGGTTGAGGCTGCAGCAGAAGCATCTGAAGAGTTGATGGAAAAATACCTGGGTGGTGAAGAACTTACCTTGGAAGAGATCAAATCAGGTCTTCGTGCGCGTACCTGTAACAACGAAATCGTACTCATGCTGTGTGGGTCAGCATTCAAGAACAAAGGTGTTCAAGCAGTACTTGATGCTGTTATTGAATACTTGCCTTCACCGACTGAAGTGAAAGCGATTGAAGGTGTTCTTGACGACAAAGATGAGACAGTCGCTACGCGTGTTGCAGATGATGAAGAGCCTTTTGCTGCACTAGCGTTTAAGATTGCAACCGATCCATTCGTAGGAACCTTGACCTTTATTCGTGTTTACTCGGGTGTACTAAGTTCAGGTGACAGCGTCTTTAACTCGGTTAAGAGCAAAAAAGAGCGTATTGGTCGTATGGTTCAGATGCACGCAAACTCTCGTGAAGAGATTAAAGAGGTTCGTGCAGGTGATATCGCGGCTGTTATCGGTCTTAAAGATGTCAGCACTGGTGATACGCTTTGTGATCTTGATAGTAAGATTGTACTTGAGCGTATGGAGTTCCCAGAACCGGTAATCTCAGTTGCTGTTGAGCCAAAATCGAAAGCTGACCAAGAAAAGATGGGTATTGCTTTGGGCAAGCTTGCTCAAGAAGATCCCTCTTTCCGTGTTGCTACCGATGAAGAAACCGGTCAAACCATCATCTCCGGTATGGGTGAGTTACACTTGGATATCATCGTTGATCGTATGAAGCGTGAGTTCAAGGTTGAAGCCAATATTGGTAAACCTCAAGTTGCTTACCGTGAGAAGATCCGTAAGCCTGTTGTCGCAAACCACAAGTTTGCTCGTCAGTCAGGTGGTCGCGGTCAGTATGGTCACGTTGTCATTGAATTTAGCCCGAGTGAAGAAGAAGGGTTGGAGTTCATCAATGAAATCGTGGGTGGTGTGATTCCTAAGGAGTACATCCCCGCCATCCAGAAGGGTATTGAAGAGCAGATGAAAAATGGCGTTATTGCCGGCTATCCTCTGATCGGATTAAAAGCCCGTCTCTATGATGGCTCCTTCCATGAGGTTGACTCTAACGAGATGGCATTTAAAATTGCAGCATCCCAAGCGCTTAAGAAATACGCTCAGGAAGCGAGCCCATGTCTGCTCGAGCCGATGATGAAGGTTGAAGTCGTCACACCAGAAGAGTACATGGGTGACGTAATGGGTGACTTAAACCGTCGTCGTGGGCTGGTGCAGGGCATGGAAGATACTGTGTCAGGAAAAGTCATCAATGCTCAGGTTCCACTGGGTGAGATGTTTGGATATGCAACCGATTTGCGCTCTGCTTCACAAGGGCGTGCAACCTACTCCATGGAGTTTGATTGCTACAATGAAGCACCGCAAAACGTTGCTGAAGCTGTCATGAAACACTACTGATTTAGATAAATTTTTATTAAGAGGAAATAGCCGTGGCTAAGAAAGCTTTTGAACGTAACAAGCCGCACGTCAACGTAGGAACCATTGGGCACGTTGACCACGGTAAAACAACCCTAACAGCTGCACTAACGCGTGTTTGTGCAGAAGTATGGGGCGGCGCTGCCGTTGCATTTGACGGTATCGACAATGCACCTGAAGAGCGTGAGCGTGGTATCACCATTTCTACCTCACACGTAGAATATGAATCACCGACACGTCACTATGCACACGTAGACTGCCCAGGGCACGCTGACTATGTTAAAAACATGATCACGGGTGCTGCACAGATGGACGGCGCAATTCTTGTTTGTTCGGCTGCTGATGGCCCGATGCCACAAACACGTGAGCACATCCTGCTGTCACGTCAGGTTGGTGTACCTTACATCGTTGTATTCCTGAACAAAGCGGACATGGTTGATGACGAAGAGTTGATGGAATTGGTTGAGATGGAAGTGCGTGAGCTTCTAGATCAGTACGACTTCCCAGGTGACGATACGCCAATCATTATTGGTTCTGCGTTAATGGCGCTGAATGGCGAAGACGACAAAGAGCTAGGCACTACAGCGGTTAAGAAGCTGGTTGAAGCGCTAGACGATTACATCCCTGAGCCAGAGCGTGCGATCGACAAGCCATTCTTGATGCCAATCGAGGACGTATTCTCGATCTCAGGTCGTGGTACGGTTGTAACAGGTCGTGTTGAGCGTGGTATCGTTAAAGCAGGTGAAGAGATCGAAATCGTGGGTATCCGTCCAACGACTAAGACGACTTGTACGGGTGTTGAAATGTTCCGTAAGTTGCTTGACGAAGGTCGTGCAGGTGAGAACATTGGTGCACTATTGCGTGGTACCAAGCGTGATGAAGTTGAGCGTGGTCAGGTT
>SLCQ01000085.1 GCA_007125745.1 Nitrincola sp. | reverse complement strand
TGGACTTTAGGTTATCATTTCGTTTGGGTCTTGTTTTCCAAAGGCTAGGCATATTTTTTACGCTACTCACAGTATCATTAACGGCACAGGGCCATGCGCCTGTTCGGATTGCTGTTGCTGCTGATATGCAACAAGCCATGCTGGAGATTAACCAAGCATTTCAACAATCCCACCCTAATGCCAACATCCTGATCAGCTATAGCGCTTCAGGTGTCATTACCAGCCAATTACGTCAAGGAGCGCCTTTCCAATTATTCCTTTCCGCCAATGCTGAGTATCCAGAGATATTGTATAAGCAGGGGCTGACCTATACCTCTGGCACGCCCTATGCTCTTGGTCGAATCGCCTTTTTAACCTATGATGATATTCAGACCGACACTGCAATCCATGCACTGCAAATTTGGCAGCAAAACAAACGCCCTTCAGAGCGACTCGCAATCGCTAACCCTCTTCATGCACCTAATGGCATCATGGCAATGGACTGGCTGAGACACTGGGGCATGCAAGACATTCTATCTAAGGATCTTGTATACGGCGAAAATGCGGCTCAATCCGTACAATTTGTTTTGTCGGGTGCAACATCTAGTGGCATTGTAGCCTGGCCTCTTATTGCTAATCGTAATGACTTTTCAGGTCGATATTGGCTTATACCTGAAAATGAGCATATCACCCTACCCAGACATATGGTTTTACTTAAAGGTGCCAGTGAAGCAGCTTTTGCATTTTACGACTTTATGCTCACTGAACAGGCCTCTACTATATTGAAAGCACACGGGTTTGGAGTACCTTAATGGATTTTCAAGCACTGGAGATCTCTTTTCGCCTGGCTATATTCACCAGCTTAATACTACTCCCGATTGGTATTGTGATCGGTCGCTTTTTAGCTTGGAGTCAGCGACGATGGACTCCATTACTTCAAAGTCTGATCTTTCTACCATTAGTCCTTCCACCTACGGTAATGGGCTATTATTTTTTGACAGCCTTTTCCGGCCAAGCACCTTTGGGGGGCCTATGGGAGTTACTGTTCAACCGGACACTTAACTTTAGTTTCGAAGGTTTGTTAATCGCTTCGGTGATTGTCAATTTGCCATTCAGTGTACAACCCATTCAGTATGCTTTTAACTCAATCGATCGAGATCTACGTGATGCTTCTCTTACATGCGGTCTTCCTTTTTGGAAAGCTTTTTATAAGATTGAATTACCATTAATTTGGCAAGGTTTAGCCGGTGTCTTTGTTCTGACCTTCGCACACACACTCGGTGAATTTGGTGTTGTCTTAATGGTCGGTGGAAATCTAGCCGGAGAAACACGCACACTGTCTATCGCTATTTATGATCAAGTCCAAGCATTCAATCTGGAAGCCGCTGGGCAAATGTCACTGGTGCTGTTGGCACTTGCATTCGCATGCCTGCTTGCGCTTCAGGTTCTGGGGCAGTTTCGACAAAAGAGACATGCCTAATGGACAAAAATAGACTTAGCTTTAACCTTACATCATTAAATAATATCCCTTTAAACATAGCGCTGGATATCCATTCAAACGAGCTGGTTGCACTTTTAGGACCCTCGGGTAGCGGGAAAACAACGCTTTTAAGGTGTCTAGCCGGCCTCCACAAGCCAGTTAAAGGCTGGATATATTCAGGTGACGAGTGTTGGTTTGATAGCGATCAAGCAGTTTTCGTAAAACCAGAACAACGCTCTTTAGGAAAGGTTTATCAAAGCTATGCGCTTTTTCCTCATCTGACAGCTATTGAAAATATCATGCTACCACTGCACAAACTAACTCGACAGCAGGCTAAAAGTAGTGCGACTGAATGGCTAGATAAAGTTAACTTATCCGGCTTGCAGTACCGCAAACCACATGAGCTTTCTGGCGGTCAGCGGCAACGAGTCGCTTTGGCCAGAGCCTTAATAGCTCATCCTAAGCTACTCCTGTTAGACGAGCCTTTTTCAGCCGTAGATCAGACGACTCGCTTTAAGTTGCGGAGAGAGCTTGCATTATTACGCCAGCAGATTCAGGTGCCGATTATACTCGTCACGCATGATATTGAAGAAGCCGTGCAATTAGCTGACCGAATCTGTGTACTTCATCATGGAAACGTTCTGCAGATCGATAAACCAGACATACTGATGAGTCGCCCTAAAACACCCTTAGTGGCAAAGCTGTTAGGCCAACAAAATGTATTTACAGGTCGCATTAGCAGGAAAGAAAAGAACCATATTATATTAGACTGGCAGGGTAAAAAAATCAGCGTATTTTCTGATGAAGCCTACTCTACAGGTGATGAGGTACAGTGGGTTTTACCTCCACAGGGTATTCTTTTACACCGACCTGATCGTGCAGATGATGGGAATGGGGAAAACCCTATCCATGGTATCATTGAAGAATTGGTAGCCTTGGGTCCTCATGTCAGTATTAGCGTCCTTCCCGCGCATGCTCCGACACTACCGTTACGTTTTTTTATTCCAAGGCACTTTGCAGATCGCCAACACCTCGAGGTTGGCATGTCGGTTTCATTAAGCTTGCTGGAAAAGCATATTCACTTGTTTGAAAGTAGCTGTTAAATACACAAGTACATCATCCGGTAGGCATCAACAAGTCAGAAAATGCATCCGGCTTTAAAGGTTTATAAAAATAATAGCCTTGTCCTTTTTTACAACCCAGTTGCATCAATAATATCTGCTGTTCAAAGCTTTCAATCCCTTCAGCGACCACTTCGACATCAATTCGATTTGCCAGGGTTATGACCGTTTCAACAATGCTGGCGGAGACCTTATCTTCCATCATATCTTTTACGAAAGATTTATCGATTTTCAAGGTGGATAAAGGCAACTTTCGAACATATGAAAGGCTTGAGTAACCGGTTCCAAAATCATCAAGTGCTACTTTAAAGCCCGCTTGACGAAGTTTTTGTAACGATTTAATAACCGCCTCTTCTCGTGATATCAGTCCAGTTTCAGTGACCTCAAACTCAAACAAATCTGGCTCTAGTGCATAATGATTGACATAACTCATCAAATGCTGTGCAAAACCAGGACGCTCCAGTTCATGTACGGACAAGTTAATAGCAACAGGTAGTAATCGAATGCCCGCTCGTCGCATCATCATCAACTGATAACAGGTTTCTTTCATGACCCAGCTTCCGAGCTCATTAATTAAGCCACAACGCTCTGCTATCGGGATAAATTCTGCGGGTGATATGGGACCTAAAGTTGGATGGTGCCAACGCACTAACACTTCAGAAGAGTATACTTTTCCAGTTTTCAAAATAACTTTGGGTTGAAAGTTTAGCGTAAGCCCATTGTCTAAAATCGCTTCCTTCAGGGACTGCTCAAGTAATAGCCGATCTTTAGCCTGATCACCCATTTTTTGATTATAGAAGCAAAAAGTATTGCGTCCATCCGCTTTCGCTTGCTTCAAAGCATGATCTGAATATCGAAGCAGCCTATCTAAGTTGTCAGCATCATCAGGGTATAGTGCAACACCTAAAGAGGGGTTCATATAAATATGTTCGCTGTCTAACTCAAAGGGCACTTGTAAACATGACTTACAATCATTCAGTATTTGACTGACATCGAACACCTGCTCAAGATCAGCGATTAAGATACCAAACTCATCAGCACCTAGACGCACTAACAGCCCCTGATCAACTAATGCTTGTTGTAACCGCTTTGCTGCCTGCTGAATCATTCGATCACTGAACGCATAACCTAAACTGTCATTGATGAGTTGAATTTCACCTAAATCGAGCTTAATTACGGCCAGCTTTTGATCTTCACACCTTTCAACACTTAATTTTTGTTTGATCCTATCAATAAACTTGGATCGATTACCTAGCCCTGTTAAGGGATCATGGTTAACCAAATATTCAATTTCAGCTTCACGTGCACGCAACTCTGAGAGATCATGAAAAATAGCCACATAATACTCTACATCGCCCCGGCTATTTTTAAGGGCATTAATGGATAGCCATTGCAGGTAAGCGCTACCATTTTTACGCCGATTCCAGATTTCACCTTGCCAACTCCCGGTACGGGTAACGGTTAGCCATAAGGATTCATAAAAGGAAGGATTATGGTGTTTCGATTGAAGTATTTTAGGTGTCAGCCCCAGTACTTCTTCAGATAAATAGCCCGTTATCTCGGTAAAGGCACGATTCACTTGCAATATTCTAGAGTCAGCATCCGTAACAAAAATACCCTCTATCGTGTTATCAAAAACACGCTTAGCTAATCGCTGTTGAATCTCAAGCTCTTCATGAGTAGATAAACTATAGTGATATTTGTGAATGTTTTGTTGACGCTCATCAAAGCTTTTTATCATTGACTTGTTCCAAAACTACAATATTAGGCAAGTCCTGTTACCAAAATTTAGGGTTTAACGTTAGATATCTGAGTGTTCAGATACCACTTGGTTTCTACCACGCGCTTTAGCAAGATAAAGACGTTCATCTGCTAGACGCAACAGTCGTTCGGGATGCATTTCATGATTCATCGGCGTTTCCGATGCAACACCGATGCTTAGGGTAATATGCTGACTACAAGATGAGAATTCATGCAACAAATGCAACTTTTTAATATTATCCTGAATGCGTCGGGCCAGTTGATTGGCACCCTGTAACCCTGTTCCCGGAAGTACACAGACAAACTCCTCACCACCATAGCGCGCCACTAAATCATCAGGACGAGTGATGGTGGACAAGAGTAAATTAGCGACTTTTTTTAGACACTCATCACCAGCAGCATGACCGTAATTATCATTAAAGAGTTTAAAGAAATCGATATCAATAAAAAGAATAGCAAGTGGCTCTTGCCGCTCTCGTGATTCAGTCCAGATCAACTCCAAACGTTCATCGAAATAGCGACGGTTAGCCACACCTGTTAAAGCATCTACAGTGGATAAGGTATGCAGTTGATCACGTTGATCAAGTCCCGACTGAAAAGCCTTCAACAAATCATCGAGTCCTTTGACCAAGTGTTCCAGTTCGTCACCTTTGTTGTATTTGAGGTAGGGTCTGTGCCACTTTCCAGGTTTTTCTAAGTTGACAGACTGTAGAGCGTTATAAACACGTAAAAGTGGGCCCGTAATCAAGAAGGCAAAGACCCAAACCATTAAAAAAACTATACCCAGTGTTTTAAGGATACTTAGAAGAATAATCAGTAAGCTACGTTCCGTGAATGACTGACTAAGCGCTTGTAATGACAGTGTCAGTTCTAGTTCTCCGACTTGTCGACCTGAATCAGAAGCAACCACACGATATTCAAGTGGCTGTTGATAATGGACTATATCGCCAAATAAGCGCTGGTAAAAAGCACTCTCAAAGTTTTCTTCTTCACCCAAACTAAACATTACCCGGTCAAAATCATCCCTTAGCTCCACTTTTACAATGTTGTCACCTGAGTAAAGACCGGTTACAACTTGTTCTGCAAGCTCCGGATTGAGTTGAAATGCCGCTTCTGCAGCTGTTGCTTCAACCAGTTTTAGCATTTGTGATGTTTGTATTTGAATTTCATCACGCATTTTCCGTGCATCAAAAAACAGTTCAATAGCGCCAGCAATAAAGCTCAAGACAAAACCCGCCACTAAAGTCGCTAAGGCTTGTTTAGTCGTTAAACTACGCAGACGAGAAACCTGATTAGAAGCCTTCAATCACCTCTCCTTGTAGCCTCTCTAGCTGGCCTATCCCTAACTCATTTGCTTGTTCTACGAGTGTTTGCATAAGTTGCTTTATATTGGGTGATAAATCATTGTGGCAAGCTAAATAGAGTGACACCTCATTGAACACAAAGAGTTTATTAATGTCCACCTGTGCTTGTTCAGCAAAAAACCTCGCAACGGGAACACTGGTAATCCAAACATCAATGAGTCCGGCTTGAAGGCGATCAAGGTTTTCGCGATCCGTTGTCGCTAAAATCAACTCATAACCTAAAGCCTGGACGTACTGTCCTACTGCATCCTCTCTAAAACTTCCCAGTCTAAGCTCGGAGAGTTTATTATCATCTAAACTCTTGATATCGATTCCGGAATCAGAAAGTGAGAAAGCTCCCCATTGGTTGTTGACTAAGGGACCTATCCAATTAAACAATGTTTCTCTTTCTGCTGTACGAGTCGTGGAATACACACAGGTATTTTCTCGTAACTGCGCTTCTGTCAACGCTCGCGCCCATGGTAAGAGTTGAAACTCCGTTTCTAAACCTGCGCGCTCTACAACCCACCTTAGAATTTCAGTTGCCGATCCGCTCACCTCTTGCTGTTCATTCAGATAATTAAACGGCGGATACTCTTCTGTTAGCAATCGAACTCTGGGTAGCTCTGCTTTGGCACTCTCAACAGCCTTATGAAAACGCTCTACAAGCTCAGGATCGGTATCTTTATTGAGTGCAAAATATAAATAGGCTTCACTTAGAGTATACACAGGCTCAAACTCTTGTCGATTGTAGCCACGCGTATCCATTAACCAAAAGGCCACATCTTCACCATAAGCCCATAAATCAACCCGATTAGCGTTCAACATAGCTAAAGCGCTGGCATTATTGATAGCTGTGTGTATTCTGTCTGGATTGACGCCAAGCTCCTGTAATCTTTGCGCACCAATATCTTCAAGTATTACCGCGACATTCAGGTCTGACTCGTTAAGCTGTTCTATACTGTCTATTTCAATGTTGTTGTCTCGACGCGCCATGAGAACAACGCGATCAGAAGAGATAGGGCCTACCCATTCAAATAAGGTTTCTCTTGCTTCAGTACGTGTTGTTGAAAACAACACGGTATTAGGCATATTCATAACAGTTTCATAACCACGAGCCCAAGGCAGAGATTCAATAGCTTCACGCTTTAACAACTCACCCTCAAAAGCAAAAGCACGTTCGAGCAGATCTATAGCTATTCCCTCAAGCTGACTATTTTCAGTGTAGTTGTAGGGAGGATACTCTTCTGTAATGAACCTAAGCTGGCTGAATTTCGGTTGCGCACCTACCCACACACTCAGGCTGATCAGGATGCAAAAAAGTGTTATGCGCATAATTAGTCCACATTAAGTTTTATCGGCTCATATTTAGGGCAGTTAATCGCTTAATAACCATTTTACTTATATGTTTAAAACCTACACAAAAGCAAAGAGATGTACAAGCATTTCTGCTGAAGCTCAAGCATCGATAGATTGAGAGGCGCTTACGACCCTTAAATCAGAGGTTATAGTCAAAAAACACATAAACCAGATTTCCTATAGTTAATTTCTATCTACATCATTAGACATTTATACTTCACTTACTAATAGCTCAAAGTTATTATCTTATAACCAAATCAAACAAAAGGAGCGTCACATGTCCCTACGTATTAATGATGTTGTACCTAACTTAGACCTTGTCACGGATCAAGGTAATTTCAAGCTGCACGACTTTATCGGTGATAGCTGGGCAATTCTTTTTAGCCACCCGAAAGATTTCACGCCGGTCTGCACAACTGAGTTTGGCGCTGTTGCTCAATTGTCGGCTGAATGGGAAAAACGTGGAACCAAGGTTATCGGCCTTTCTGTTGATGGTGTAGATGAACACATTGAATGGAAAGCTGATATTGAAAAGTTTTGTGGTGCAAAAGCAGGCTTCCCAATTATTGCGGATGATGACCTGAGTGTTTCTAAAGCACTTGATATGCTTCCCGCTGACGCCTATCTTCCCGATGGTCGCACTGCAGCTGATTCAGCTAGTGTCCGCGTTGTGTTCATTTTCAGCCCGGATAAAAAGCTTCAGTTAGCCATGACTTACCCCATGTCTGTAGGTCGCAACTTTGCTGAAGTACTACGTGCCCTTGATGCACTCCAGGCCACTTATCAAATTCCAATCGCGACACCTGCAAATTGGGTCACTGGTCAAGATGTCATAGTTGCACTGTCACTGAATGATGATGAAGCAAAAGCACGTTTTGGTGAGATTGATGTTAAGCTACCTTACTTAAGAACCACCAAACAGCCTAGCTAACCCAGCATCTGACATCCTGGTCTACTGCAGATCAGGATGTTTTTCGTATACACATGCCTCAATACTTTAATGCCAATTTTAACAACTGACTATCAATAGAGTACTTAATCGGGTTGACAGCTCTTACCACAGAGAGACTCGAGTGATCGGCCAATAATAGATCTCTTGGTGGCACTAAGCTATCAAACGATAGATCATAAACAACACGCACATAACTGGGATCGCCCTCCTCATTATGCCGCATCACAAGCGCTAAGGTTTGATCGCTCAACTCTATGGTCGCACCTAAAGGATACTTTCCATACTGTTTAAACAAGGCACGAATACTGGTGATATGATACTGCTCTGGCTGTTCGATCAGTTGCTTAAAGGCTCTTAAGGGGTGGAAGTACCAAATCTGCTGATGCCAGACATAACTCAACCTTTCATGCGCATAAATAACGGACGCCATTTTACTGACAGGATTCAGTTGATCTTGCGTTTTTTGCTTGGGAATACCACTACCGTCTAAACGCTCATGAAAATCACGGACGATGTTCAAGGTTTCAAGAGGTAGCGTTTTTAACGCCTCTAATTGCTGAGTCATGCGGTTCAGCTGATCGATATGTAATGCTCGTTCTTGATCTGTCACCAACAACTCATAATGCTGAAGACCATCCGGAAGTGATGCTTGAGCTATATTATGTAATAAGCCACCCAGCATGACTTTTTCAATTAACGCTTCATTGGCATGTTCAGGGAACCGAGAGGCAATCACCTCCGCAAAACTAATGGCATAACTAATAGAATGCTGGATTAGATAGGTTTCTAGATCACGTTGGCGCGACAAAATAATCAAGGCCTGACGATCCTGTGTAAAGGCTCGTTGCAGGTGCGTAGATGCCTCTTTAGCCTGCTCAATAGGTAAACTTTTATCAGCTCTAAAGTGGTTAATGAGGCTTTTTATGACCGTAACAGCGGAGATATAGGCTTTTTTGATGTCAACGGGCGCAGTATCTTCCCGAGCAGACCTGTTTACTATCGCAAGGTTAACATCTGCTACTATGCCACTCTTGGTAGTTAACTCTTTGTCAAGGACAACCGGTGCTTCACTTTCTGATGAAATCTGGCCGGAGATAAATAGTTCAGGTATGTCAGCACTATGACCTCGAGCATGAGAAATAAAGTCACGTTGTAAATCACCAACCACCTTATTAATGAATTGTTCCTGAGGGTGTGTCAATTCCACAAAAAAACACCCCACATAGGTATGTTGCGTGGACTCACTGTAATCTGCACGCACGACCTGAGTCATCAGAGTAAACTCAGTCGCATTTGGAAAGATAAAAGTGAGTAGATAGTGTTTGGAAAAATCGGTGAATAATGAAGAACAGTCCTCTTTCAGCACAATGCAACAACCACCTGTAGAGAGATCCTTAAGGTGGCCAGTTAAGATCAGTTGATCTTGCTGAAACAGTTTCGCATCAATTCTTAGAAGCGTTCTAACCGGTGCACGATAAGCTTGCCTTCTCTGTAACAAATGAAGTGACTTAGGTAGAGGTAAACGATAGCGTTTTTCTTCATCACCTTGAATAGGCGTCATTACCATATCTGACAGCGTGAGCAGACAACCATTATAACGTGTAGTTAAGGTCAACGTCCGTCTATCTAATAGAGACTGACGATACTCTGGCAGTGGTGCATCCAACAGGATTTGCTGTTTATCTAACTGAATAGATTCAATATAGGTGGTTAATAATGAAGAAGAACCTTCAGACTGGATCGTAATGGGCGTCGCACGCTCACTTAAGCGTTTAAGAATACTGTAAATCTCTTTAGCAGATGATATCACTTCACCATCAAGTGCTGGCATTCTGGGGCTCTTCTCAATCAGCATCGTTTTTAATAATTTCGGTCATCATACCCGTGACTAGCGATCACGATAATGCATGTATCCTAATAAAAAAGCGAGTATGATCAATTGAGGATACCTAAAATAACATAGGTTGTGGTTATCAAAACGCTAAGAAAAGGATAAAAATATGGGACGTGATGTTGTTGTATTAAGTGCTGTACGTTCAGCTATAGGCGCATTTAACGGCGGACTCAGCTCAATGGAGCCTCATGAGCTTGCTGGCCAAGTGATGAAAGAAGCCGTTAACCGTTCAAATGTGAATGCTGATGATATTAATTATGTCACCGTCGGTAACTGTATCCCTACCGATGCTCGCTTTGCCTACGTCGCGCGTGTCGCATCCATTCAGGCAGGCCTTCCGATGGACTCGGTAGCCATGGCGGTTAACCGCCTCTGTAGTTCTGGCTTACAGGCAATCGTGACGACTGCACAAAACATTTTGCTGGGTGACTGTGATTATGGCATTGGCGGTGGTGTAGAAGTGATGTCTCGTAGTGGCTACCTGTCACCGGCGATGCGGTCAGGCGCCCGAATGGGTGATACCAGTATGATTGATATGATGGTATCCACACTGAATGACCCTTTTGGTGTGGGTCATATGGGAATTACTGCTGAAAACCTGGCAGAAAAGTGGAATATCAGCCGTGAAGAACAAGATGCTTTTGCTGTCGAGTCACACGCACGCGCCAGCAAAGCTATCGAGGAAGGTCGTTTTAAATCTCAGATCGTTCCCATCGAAATCAAGACGCGCAAAGGCACTGTCGTTGTTGATACGGATGAGCATGTCAAGCCAGGCACATCGATGGAAAGCCTCGGAAAAATGCGTCCTGCATTTAAGAAAGATGGAACTGTGACAGCCGGTAATGCTTCAGGAATCAATGACGGCGCGGCATTTATGGTTTTGGCTGATGCTGAAGCGGCAGCTAAAGCGGGACAAAAACCCATTGCACGTATCGTCTCTTATGCAGTCGCAGGGGTTCCCAATGATGTCATGGGAGAAGGTCCAATACCTGCTTCCAAATTAGCATTGCAAAAAGCAGGTTTAAGCCTGGATGATATGGATGTGATTGAATCTAATGAAGCCTTTGCTGCGCAAGCGATTGCAGTTGCCAAAGGTTTAGGCTTAGATATGCAAAAAACCAACCCTAACG
Organism: Nitrincola sp.; assembly: GCA_007125745.1. Taxonomy (GTDB): domain Bacteria; phylum Pseudomonadota; class Gammaproteobacteria; order Pseudomonadales; family Balneatricaceae; genus Nitrincola. The sequence continues at coordinate 771 of SLCQ01000085.1, read as the reverse complement.
GGGGTGCAATTGCACTGGGTCACCCAGTGGGATGTTCAGGCGCATTTATTGCCACTAAAGCTATTTACGAACTACATCGCACTCAGGGTCGTTACGCTTTAGTCACTATGTGTATTGGTGGCGGTCAGGGAATTGCAACCATATTTGAACGCTTGTAACAAACTCCTCCTCTCTTTAGCTCACTCTAGGCTAAAGAGAGGTACTCCATTGATCCAATAAGCAATACTTATCGAAAGACTTATCATTCAGTGTATTTGAGATAAGTATGAAGCCTCACCATCTGATAATCCTTTGCTCGATCATGTTAATATCTTCTTGCGCATCGCATGTAACTAAACCTGACCATAACAAGTCGTTTGTGAAGTTTGATCAATTTTCACCTGCTCACTGGCAACGCTTCAAATTAATTTATACACCTGCCGATTGGCCAGAAGATCTAACAGCGGAAGTTATACATCCGAACCCTGATGTTGAAGGCTTACCCATCATGCTCTTAGTGCATGGTGGAGGTTGGCAGCGACGCACATATGAGGATATGCATCCCATAGCAGAATATTGGTCAAAACGAGGATTTATCACCGTCAATATCGCGTATCGTTTTGCGCCAAAATACCAGCACCCTGCTCAATTACACGATGTTCAAACAGCTATGCATTGGATAGAGTCTCAGCGCGCGCGCTGGGGAGCGAATAACACGCAAGTGGTAGCTTTCGGTTTTTCTTCAGGAGCTCACTTAGTGGCATTAATGGCAAATGTGGCGGGGCAAAAATC
>SLCQ01000007.1 GCA_007125745.1 Nitrincola sp. | reverse complement strand
TCTCTCATTATGTTGAATACCTTTGTTTTTTTTTTCTTTTTTTATAGATCTATGAGTTATACTTCTTTTTAAAAGATCTATTTTATTAAATTTATCTCCCTTTTTAAAAGTTTTATTCTTTTTTATTTTAAAAAGAGTCCGTCATAATCATCGCCTCGTATCCATAAACGATGTAACGGAATCGAAATCAAAATGACAGCAATTTCTAAGAACCGACTCACTCACCTGAAACAACTCGAAGCGGAAAGTATTCATATTATCCGTGAAGTCGCTGCCGAGTTCGATAATCCTGTCATGCTTTATTCGATTGGAAAAGACTCATCGGTGATGTTGCACCTAGCGCGAAAAGCCTTTTATCCAGGCACACCACCCTTTCCTCTCCTTCATGTTGATACCACATGGAAGTTTAAGGAGATGATTCAATTCCGTGACAAAATGGCTCGTGAGGCTGGAATGGATCTTATTGTTCATATTAACCCTGAAGGGGTCGCAATGGGAATCAATCCATTTGAGCACGGATCTTCTAAACACACCGATATTATGAAAACACAAGCGCTAAAGCAGGCTTTAGACCAATATAAGTTTGATGCGGCCTTTGGGGGTGCTCGACGTGATGAAGAGAAATCACGTGCCAAGGAGCGTATTTTCTCGTTTCGTGACAAGCATCATCGATGGGACCCTAAAAACCAGCGACCAGAGCTATGGAATATTTTCAATACACGCGTGGACGCTGGCGAGAGCATTCGTGTATTTCCGCTATCCAACTGGACAGAGTTGGATATTTGGCAATATATCTATTTAGAAAATATCGACATCGTACCACTCTACTTTTCTGCCGTGCGCCCTGTTATCGAGCGTGATGGCATGACCATTATGGTGGATGATGAACGATTACCACTTCACCCAGACGAAACACCCATTATGAAATCAGTACGTTTTCGTACGCTGGGTTGCTACCCCCTGACGGGTGCCGTTGAATCCGACGCAGACTCTCTTGAAGAGATTATCCAAGAAATGCTTCTAACCACCACGTCCGAACGCCAAGGGCGAGCGATAGATCATGATAGTTCTGGCTCTATGGAACAAAAAAAGATGGAAGGTTATTTCTAGCACTATCGTATTAACTGAAAGAGATGAATAGCATGAGCCACCAAAGTGAATTGATCGCCAGCGATATAACAGGTTACTTACATCAGCATGAAAACAAAGAGTTACTTAAACTACTGACCTGTGGCAGTGTGGATGATGGTAAGTCGACTCTGATTGGACGACTCTTGCACGACTCCAAGATGATCTATGAGGATCAGCTTGCCGCAATTAGCCAGGACAGCAAAAAGGTTGGCACCACCGGCGATACTATCGATCTAGCACTTCTCGTTGATGGCTTACAAGCTGAACGAGAACAAGGCATCACAATCGATGTCGCCTATCGTTATTTCTCTACTGCTAAGCGCAAATTCATTATCGCCGACACCCCTGGTCATGAGCAGTATACACGTAACATGGCGACCGGAGCTTCAACCTGTGATCTTGCAATCATCCTCATTGATGCACGCCACGGTGTACAGGTACAAACACGTCGACACAGTTATATTATGTCATTGCTGGGGATTCGCCATACATTGGTCGCGATTAATAAAATGGATCTCGTCGACTACAGTGAGGAGCGCTACGAGGAGATTAAAGCGGATTATCTCGCCTTTGCTCAATCACTCAACTTGCCTGACATTCATTTTTCACCCATTTCTGCACTACATGGCGATAATGTGGTAAACCCTTCCGCCAATATGCCATGGTATAAAGGCCTACCCTTAATGGCACAATTAGAGTCGATTAAGATTCATGAAGATCAAAACTTGGCAGAACTGCGTTTTCCAGTACAGTATGTAAACCGCCCTCATCTTAATTTTAGAGGCTATTGCGGCACTTTGGCATCGGGTCAGATCAAAGTCGGTGACGCTGTTACACTTCTACCCTCAGGAAAACAAAGTCGTGTCAGCTCCATTGTGACTTGGGATGGGGAATTACGTGAGGCGTTTGCACCCATGGCAATCACCGTCACGTTAGAAGACGAAATCGATGTTTCTCGAGGGGATATGATCGTTCACACATCCCAAACACCTAAGCCACGAGAAGTATTTCAAGCAGATTTAGTCTGGATGGACGAGCACCCTTTAAACCCAACTAAAGAGTATGAAGTCAAATTAGCCACAAGCCGACAGCTGGGGCGCGTCAGTCGTATATATTATCAAACAGATGTGAACACGCTCGCACAATCTCCGAGTGCAGGTTTGTCACTTAACGAGATAGGATTTGTTGATATTAGTGTACAGCGCCCTGTTATCGCCGATGATTATACGCAACACAAAACCACTGGCGCATTTATTCTTGTTGACCGCTTGACGAATCGAACAGTTGCAGCAGGTATGATTCATCCTCAAGAACAGGCACTTGAGTCAAATCTATTGTCAGATCAACCTCAAGTAAAAACACATGACTGGCAACAACGACTAGGCCAATCAGGTAAACGACTGCGCGTTTCCGGGGGCACTGAGGAACAACGCAATACTTTGATGTATAGCTTACAAAAGGCACTCTATGATCGCGGACACATCGCCTGGGTCATCCAATCAAGCGCGCCAGCACAGCTCAAATCGAAACAGACTTTCGAATGGATCATCAATCACAGTATTATTTTACTGACCGATACTGGCGATCCTGAAGAAGCAACATTAACAGTCGATCTTGATGCACTCACAGCGCGTAACGACCTTTCGATTGACGCTTTAGTCGATCAGTTACGTACACAGCTAGCCTAAATGCCATATTAGTAGATGCTACTACAATAAAATACCCCTATGCATTTGATGGATAAACGCTTTTAACTCGATAAATGCAAGAGTGTTGCGCCAGATCAACACTCTTGCACTATACCCTTAGGGTTAGAATCCGTTAAACTATAGGTGTCGAAAACATCGTTTCAGGACTCACTGACAACGCGAATGAATGAATTTCTTCTAATTTTGATCAGCACTGTTCTGGTCAATAACTTTGTTTTAGTACAGTTTTTAGGGCTGTGCCCTTTTATGGGTGTCTCCAATAAACTAGAAACTGCCATGGGTATGTCACTGGCAACAACCTTTGTACTGACGCTGGCTTCTGTCTGCAGTTACCTTGTCTATCGCTATTTATTGGTACCTTTTGACATCATCTGGTTACGTACCATTTCATTTATTTTAGTGATAGCAGTCGTGGTTCAATTCACTGAAATGGTTGTCCATAAAACCAGTCCGCTGTTGCACAAATTACTGGGTATATTTTTACCCTTAATTACCACCAACTGCGCGGTTTTAGGCGTTGCTCTTTTGAATATTCAACGACAAAATAATTTTGTGGAGTCCATCGTCTATGGATTTGGCGCCGCCGTCGGCTTCTCGATGGCATTAATACTTTTTTCAGCCCTGAGAGAACGTATCGCCGTCGCTGATGTTCCGGTAACTTTTCGTGGTGCAGCGATCGGCATGGTCACTGCAGGCCTAATGTCGCTTGCGTTTATGGGCTTTACCGGTTTGGTCAGAGTCTAAGGCATTAGCATGACGATTATCTTAACGGCCATACTCATTCTGTTATCACTTGCTCTAGTGTTTGGCGTAATTTTAGGGTTTGCCGCAGTTCGCTTTAAAGTTGAAGGTGACCCTATTGTCGATCAAATCGATCAACTACTACCCCAAACCCAATGCGGCCAATGCGGTTACCCTGGTTGCAAACCCTACGCAGAAGCCATTTCAAATGGTGACGCTATTAACAAGTGTCCTCCGGGTGGGCAGAGCACCATTGAAGCCTTAGCGACTTTACTGGACAGAGAAGTGGTCCCTCTTGATGCAGAGCACGGTGAAGAGAAACCCAAAACAGTCGCTTATATTCGCGAAGATGAGTGTATTGGTTGCACCAAGTGTATTCAGGCCTGTCCGGTTGATGCGATTCTTGGTGCGGCAAAGCAGATGCACACAGTTATTGTCAGTGAGTGCACTGGATGCGACCTGTGTGTAGAGCCCTGCCCTGTTGACTGCATTGATATGATCCCCGTTCCTGTCACCCCCAATAACTGGAAATGGCCTGCTCCAGTCTCTGATCCCAACTTAATCCTGACGGATCGAGGGCGTGGTCACCTGCTACAGGAAGGTTCAAAATGACGCGTATTTATAGCTTTCATGGTGGCATCCATCCGCCTGATAATAAAAGACAATCGCTAGGCGCTCCTATCAAACAAGCGCCACTGCCATCACGTCTCATTTTGCCTCTTCAGCAACACATCGGCAAATCCGCCACGCCTATCGTGGAAGTGGGTGATCGCGTTCTAAAAGGGCAAAAAATTGCAGACGCCACTGGGTTTATCAGTGCGGCACTGCATGCGCCTAGCTCCGGGACAGTCACCTACATTGGATTACAGCCTGCCCCGCATGCTTCAGGGTTAGAGTCGCCCTGTATCGTGATCGAAGCCGATGGTTTAGATGAGTGGATTAGCAAAAAAGCTATCGCGGATTTTCGCTCGATTCAAAAAAAAGCATTACTCGACCACATTAGGGAATCAGGTGTTGCCGGTCTAGGCGGTGCAGGCTTTCCCACTGACATTAAGCTAAATTTGGGTAAAGACCATATCATTAACACCCTGATCATTAATGCAGCTGAATGTGAGCCCTACATTACAGCAGATGATGCCTTAATGCGTGAACGCCCCGATGAAATCCTTAAGGGGGTCGAGATCATCGCTCACTTGCTAGAACCCAGCAAGATTTTAATCGGCATCGAAGACAACAAACCCAATGCCATCAAAGCACTTAGAGATTATATCCGCGAATACCAGTTACCCATAGAAGTTGTCGTTGTGCCAACGCTCTACCCTTCTGGTGGTGAAAAACAACTGATCCAGCTTTTAACCAGCATTGAGGTACCCAGTGGTTCTATCCCAGCCGATGTGGGTATTGTGTGCCAGAATGTGGGTACGGCCGCCGCTATTTACCGTGCTGTTGAGCTAGGGGAACCCATGATTTCACGTATTGTGACACTCACTGGCTTTGCTTTGGGTCATCGGCAAAATTACGATGTTCTTATGGGCACCCCCTTTTCGGTTCTACTAGAAGCGGCTGAAGTGGATCGGGATAAGATGTTTCGCCTTGTGATGGGCGGTCCCATGATGGGAATCTCCATCGAAGATGACCGCATTCCAGTTATTAAAACAACCAACTGTATCATTGCTGCCACGCAAGAAGAGATGCCCCCCGCTCCACCAGCACAGCCCTGTATCCGTTGTGGTATGTGTGAGCAGGTATGTCCAGCGTCATTATTACCTCAGCAACTTTACTGGTTTGCTAAAGGTCGTGAATTTGACAAAGCGCGCCATCACAACCTGTTTGATTGCATCGAATGTGGTGCCTGTGCTTATGTCTGCCCCAGCAATATTCCATTAGTGCAACACTACCGATTTGCCAAATCAGAAATACGTAACGAAGAAGCTGAACAACAAAAATCCATTCAAGCAAGAGAAAGGTTTGAAGCGCGGCAAGCACGACTTGCTCGTGAAGTAGCTGAAAAAGAACAGCGCCGAAAAGAACGTGCAGAAGCGGCCGCTAAAGAGCAAGCGCGAAAAAAACTAGAGCAAGACCAGACGACTCATGCCACACCCAATGCTGAAGCTGAATTGAAAAAACTTAAAACGGCTGCATCGGTGGCAAGAACAAAACTCAAAAAAGCCCGAGAAGCACTGAAAAACGCTGAAGACAAAGACCTAGACGGTATTGAAAAACTTCAGGCAACCGTAGCCCAACTGGAAGAAAAAGCGGGTGAAGCAGAACGTGCATGGCAAGATGCCTCAGGAGCAAAACAGTAATGGCCTTGATTCATTTAAGCTCTCCCCATGTTTCCAAAGCCAACGCCACAAATCGAGTGATGCGTCTGGTGCTGATTGCGACACTGCCTGCACTGCTCGCACTGACACTTTTTTTTGGTTGGGGTAGCCTTATTCAGCTATTGCTGGCATCCACAACAGCGCTTTTATTTGAAGCCATCTGCCTGCACCTGCGCAAACGGCCCGTCCTTTTCTTTCTTCGTGATGGCAGTGCTTTAGTCACCGCTGTACTCATTGCCCTTGCCATTCCACCCTTTGCACCTTGGTGGATCGTTGTTATCGGCACCTTCACCGCCATTGTGATCGCCAAACATCTGTACGGCGGTTTAGGCAACAACCCCTTTAACCCCGCCATGGTCGCCTATGCTTTACTACTGATCTCTTTTCCCATGGAAATGACACAGTGGAATGCGCCCTTTGTTCTTTTAGGTGACCATTGGAGTGTCTTAGCAAGCTTCAAAGACAGTTTAATCATTATTTTCACCAGCATGAATCAAACCTTAATCGATGCATACACAGGTGCAACACCACTTGAAGTGTTGAAGCACCGAAGTGGCATGACGACAGAAGAGGTCTGGCGCAACAACCCGGTACTCAATCAGGGCGTGTTTGCCTGGTACGGTATCAGCGCTGCATGGCTTATGGGAGGCGTGTTTTTAATTTATCGAAAAGTCTTCACCTGGCATGCACCTTTCTCCATGCTCGTCACGCTTTTTCTGCTGTCCAGTCTCTTTTATGCTGGCGATCCCTCTAATTTTGCCGATCCGTTTGTGCATTTAGGCGTTGGTGCAACCATGATGTGTGCATTCTTTATTGCCACTGACCCCGTCTCTGGTGCAACCAGCAATAAAGGTAAAGTCATTTTTGGCATTGGTGTAGGTGCCTTAGTGTATATCATCCGCACTTGGGGCAGTTACCCAGACGCTGTCGCCTTCGCCATTCTACTGATGAATCTTACAGCACCCTTTATTGATCACTATACGCAACCAAGAAGTTATGGTCATGAACGTGCTAATCGCGGTACGGGTGGGAGATCTTAAGATGGAGGGGTTGCTCTATAGTATTCGCAAAAACACGCTGGGTATTGGCATTTTTGCCGCTGTCACGGCTGGATTAATTGCCATCACTCAAGTATTGACCTCTGAGCGTATTCAACAGAACCAAGAGGCGCATCAGGCACGCATTTTATATGAGATACTGCCTCGCGCCCTGGATGAACAGCTACACCAACAAACCATCAGGGTTCCCGCACCAGAACTGGGTTTGCATGAGCCTATTGAGATTTTCCAAGCAATCGTTAATGATCAGGTGCAGGCTGTGATTATTCCCGTGACAGCCAAAGAGGGTTACAGTGGTGATATTGAGATGCTCGTCGGTATCTGGAATGATGGCAGTGTTGCAGGGGTTCGAGTGGTAAGTCACCGAGAAACACCCGGCCTAGGTGATAAAATCGAAGTTGAAAAGTCCGACTGGATACTCAGCTTTGATGGTCTTAAATGGCTCGGCGACGATGACCAACGCTGGAATGTTCGCAAAGAAGGTGGTGAATTTGATCAATTTACAGGCGCGACCATTACACCTCGTGCCGTGGTAAGGCAGGTTGCTAAAACCCTTGAGTATTTTGATCTGCGTAAAGAACAAATTCTTCGCCCTAGCATACAACTTAACAGAGTAGATGATGATGAATAGTGAGTTTCGTAAAATCAGCATCGATGGCTTGTGGCATAATAACCCTGCTCTGGTTCAGTTGCTCGGCTTATGCCCACTGCTTGCTGTCACTGGAAGTGTCGTCAATGCGATTGGTTTGGGGCTGGCAACCACTGTCGTTTTAATTGGTTCCAACCTGACCGTCTCCCTGTTTCGCCAGCACATTCCCACTGCGGTTCGCTTACCTATTTTTGTCATGATCATTGCCGCTTTTGTAACAGCGATAGAGCTGTTAATGCAGGCCTACACTTATGAGCTTTTTTTAATTTTAGGTATTTTTATTCCTCTCATTGTTACCAATTGTGCCATTATGGGACGCGCTGATGCATTCGCGTCACGCAACCCTGTTCCGGCGTCAATATTCGATGGCTTAATGATGGGTGTAGGCTTTACGATTGTACTGGTTTTACTGGGTGCGATGCGTGAAGCGCTGGGTGCGGGTACTTTATTGAGTAACATGCATCTTCTTTTTGGTGAGCCTGCTCGGGCATGGCAAATCACACTTGTTGATAACTATCGTGGCTTCTTATTTGCAGCGCTACCGCCTGGTGCTTTTGTCGGCATGGGTCTATTAATCGCTGTAAAAAATTTGATAGATGCTAAACTAAAGAACCGTACACAGAATACAACATCACCTTCTACTGAGACTAGCAGTAGCAAACGTGTAAGAATAACTGGCTAAAGTAGGACTCTATGCAACGTTTACACTATATTTTTCTCATTGTTTTTTTATCGCTTTTTTCGATACAACTCGCAATTGCGGACTCAAACTCACCATCGTCCTCTCAACTGCTTGCCGACTTACTTGAAAACCCCGACACTCGTCAGCAACTGATTGATGAGCTTAGAGCCTCCTCAGTCAACCCAGAGATTGAAGAGAGTGAAATAGCTGTCGCCCAACCGGGTATGATTGCACAGGTCGCTGAAGCAACCCAAAGTTTTGCACAAGAGTTAATTGAGCAGATCGTCTTTGCATCAGAAGCGGTTTCTTTAGTGAGCCAAGCCGACTGGACGAGCCTTACTCCACTCGCATTGGAGTTACTCTACGTTGTCATTGCCTCCTTAGCGAGTTTTTTCCTGCTCAGAAAACTTGCAATACCACTGTTTAACCTCGCCAATAACAGTGCGCTAAGCCAACCAGGTGCCGCCCGACTACTGACACGAACAATTATCGTTATAGGTGCATTTATAGTCGATCTTGTTACCGTGATATTAGCCTGGGTAGTCGGTTATGCCGTTGCCTTGTTCCTCATCGGTGATCTGGGTGAAATGAGAACAACACAAAGTATGTTCCTGAATGCATTCTTAATCATTGAAGTGTTCAAAGCTCTTGTCAGAGTTCTCTTTTCCTCCCGCTATGAAAATTTAAGACTGCTACCTTTTTGCGCTGAAACAGCCGAGTACTGGAATACCTGGCTCTCTCGTATCAGTAGCTTTATAGGCTATGGCATGTTGTTTATTGTACCCATGGTGTCTTTAAACATTGCGGCGGCGCTGGGTCACTTCTTGAGCCTCATTATTATGACGATCGCCTTTATTTATGCATTTGTGATCATCATGCAGAACAAAAAGAAGGTTGCACGCAATATCAGCGATCAAGCAGAAGAAAATGATTTTGCTTTCACCTCGGTTTTACTCAACATGCTTTCACGAAGCTGGCACTTAGTTGCCATTGCTTATTTTGCAGCTCTCGTTTTGGTGACCGCTATTCGCCCTGAAGATGCGCTACCGATTATGATTCAGGCTTCCTTGCAAACACTTGTTGCTATTGTGGTCGGCTTATTTACCTCTGCATTCCTGAGCCAACTGATCTCTAGACAGCTAACCGTATCGGATGATGTAAAACTTCGTTTTCCTGCGCTTGAGGAGCGTTTGAATGAATTTATTCCTTCTACACTCAAGGTTATTCGATTAATCATCATGGTTACCGTATTTGCGTTTGTCTTGGATGCTTGGTCCTTGTTTAATCTAACTGAGTGGATAAGCTCGGAAACAGGTAGCCGAATTCTTGGCTCTCTATTATCAGTTGCGGTGATCTTGCTGATTGCCAAGTTGCTGTGGATCGCATTTGCAAGCTGGGTGGAACATCAAATTAACCCTGCCACAGGCAAAGGTGCGGCTTCAGCAAGACAAGCCACACTCCTTAAGTTACTTAGTAATGCGGTGATGATTACCCTAATCGTCTTTACTGTTATGATTTCATTAGCAGAGCTAGGGCTGAACATTGGCCCCTTAATAGCCGGTGCCGGGGTCGTGGGCCTAGCCATAGGTTTTGGTGCACAAACACTAGTAAAAGATGTTATTACAGGCGTATTTATCCAGCTTGAAAATGCGATCAATGCTGGTGACGTGGTCACTGCTGGCGGAATCACAGGTACGGCCGAAAATCTTACCATTCGTTCACTCGGCTTAAGAGATCGCTTTGGTACTTATCATCTGGTACCGTTTTCTTCTATCACCAGTGTCTCTAACTACATGCGAGGCTATGGTTACCATGTCGGTGAATACGGTGTCGCCTATCGTGAAGATACCGATGAGGTATTTGTGCATCTCCGTGCCGCTTTTGATGAATTGATGAGCGATCCTGAACATCGTGACAACATTTTGGATGACTTAGAGGTACAGGGAGTAACCGAATTAGGCGATAACGCCGTCAACCTCCGCGTCAGAATTAAAACCCTACCGGGTGCTCAATGGTCTGTCGGTCGCGCCTACAATCGCCTTGTGAAACGTCATTTAGATGCGGCAGGTATCGAAATTCCATTCCCGCATTTAACGCTTTATTTCGGTCAAAACAAAGATGGAACTGCTCCTCCGGCACCACTGAATGTTGTGAGCACACCGTCTTCTCGACGTGCGGAGTTAGGCAGCGACCAACAACCTAAAGAAGCACGCTCTAACGCTGAGTCCGGCATGGACTTTGATGATGATTAACCTATCTTGATACGCTAGAAACAAGCCGTTAACTTCATTGCATAACGGCTTTTTTTTATTTACCCTTAACCAACACTTAATGGCCTTCCTAACCCAACACATATGGAGCATCCAGCTTTGGAAACGCCTCTACCAGTGGTTATTTGTGATGATTCACAACTGGCTCGCAACCAAATGAGTCGTGCCTTAGCTCACTGGAATGTTGATATAACCTTTGCCGAGCATGGGCTCCAAGCTCTGGAAGCGGTACGTCAAGGTAAAGGACACCTGCTTTTTCTTGATCTCACGATGCCGATCATGGATGGTTATGAAGTACTGGAGCGTATTGTTCGTGATGACTTGCCCTGCATAACGATTGTGGTGTCTGGCGATATTCAGGCATCGGCTCAAAAAAAGGTGCTGTCTCTCGGAGCAATTGGCTTTATTGAAAAGCCGATTAATATGAACATTCTCAATGCCGCTTTAGATGAATACGGCTTGCTTTCTGAGTTGCAACCAAGATCTTCTCAACCAACAAACTCATTGTCTGCACAGCCCGTTACATTAATTGAAAAAATGCGAGAAGTGGCCAATATAGCTATGGGTAGAACAGCCAACCAACTCGCACAAATGCTGGATACGTTTATCCACCTGCCTGTCCCAAGAGTTGATCACCTTAGTGTGTCTGAACTGATGATGAGCCTCAACGCAGCAACTGGAAACGAGCGTGTTACGTCTATTTCTCAAGGCTTTGTTGGATCGGGTATCACTGGAGAAGCATTGCTCATCTTTCAAGACTCCTCGGTTCAAGACCTTGCCAAACTTCTCCAGTATGAAGGAGAACTGAATGAGGTAGCCGAACGCGAAGTGCTGATGGATATTGCCAATGTATTAACAGGTGCTTTTTTTTCCAATCTAAGCCGGTTATTACAGGTTACTTTAAGCCGCAACACGCCTCGAATCATTGGACTGCATTGTGAGCCACCAAATCTTGACAACCTGAATTCAGGTAATGCAAAGTACCTTTGCCTTGAAATTGACTATCAGTTTGGTGAATCTAATACCCATTGCGACCTGCTTCTGTTGTTTACAGACGATTCACTCTCAAGAATTACTCAACAGCTAGAAGGGGTCGCATGAACAATCTAACGTCTACTCCCCTTGCGCTAGCGCAAATTACGTTACTGGAACAGCTAGATGTGGGTGTCGTCATTCTAAATAAGGATTTTTCTGTACTCTATTGGAATGAGTTTATGACCAATCATTCAGGCATTTCACCTGAAAC
>SLCQ01000117.1 GCA_007125745.1 Nitrincola sp. | reverse complement strand
TTTACTTTTCCGGCATGTGTGAAAAATGTAAAGCCTTCAACATGCTGATAATCACCAAAACACTGCATATCAAATAAACGTGCTTTGTCTCGACCACTAAAGAGAAAGTCAACATCAATACCCGCCTGCTGTAAGGCAGGTAATAGGGTTCTTGCTCGAGTGATATGACCATTGCCTGTTGCCTGAACAGCATAAAGAATTTTCATCGTATAACCTTGTCAACACTATCTGAATTATGCCTATTATGCTGACTGGGCTTTGACAAACTGATGACAATTGAGCCTTTGACGACCTAGAGCGTCTTTTTAAACCATTCAGATACTTTGTTAATCAGTAGATTGGGGTTATCCCAAGGCACCATATGTCCTTCATTCTTTAACTCGATCAGCTCAAAGGGATGGGTCATGGAAGCAATCACTTCCTTTGAGTAATGAAGCGGTAACACTTCATCCTTCTCTCCATGAATGATAGCGGCTTTGAAATTGTAATGCTTTTTCATGGCACCACTACTATGCGAGAATAAGCTCGCCAAGGTTCCTAACGGATAATCGTAGACGATGCGAGGGTCTTGGCTAATTTCTGTGGCTGCTGGATGGCCTTTTAGTAACTCTTCATAATCAATAAAGGTTTTCATGGGTACTTTTAGGTGAGGAAAAAATAATGCGCTACTCCACGTCCAAGACCAGCCAAACTGATGCACTAAGTCAGGTGCAATCTCGGTCACTAACAGCGTGCCACAAAGTACCGACAAGATGCGAACATCTCTTTCAGCGGCGGCAACAGCAAGCATTCCGCCAATAGAATAGCCATATACGCCAACGGGGCCGGTATATTGTTCAGATAGAGAATCAATCACAGCAGAAACATCGTCAATGATCTGCTCCACGCGATAATCGCCGCGATTACCTGTAGAGTATCCATGACCTCTAAGATCCACCCCAACGACATTAAAACCTTGATCACTGATACCCGAGAGTAACTCTGCATAAAGTTCGCAATAAGTACCAATACCCGGTAAAAAAACCAGTACAGGAGCTTCGTTTGAAAAGTGATAGAGTTCACAGTGCACTGACTCATTCACTTTGATGGATTGCCGCTTTTCTAAAAAAGGTATTAAACCGAGCTTTTCTCTTAAGAGCTGTCTTCCGCTAGCACTCTCTTTTACCGTTTCAGAGAATAAATTTAATGGATCAAACATACCGTTCATTGCATTACACCTTGGCTTCACTGCCCATTATCGCTGACATGAAGGGCAGTAAACACTGCTACGTTGCCCTAGTCTGACTTCTTTTAACTGGGAATTACATACCTTACACAGCTCATCTTTACGCCCATAAACATAAAGCTCTTGTTGAAAATAGCCCGGTTTACCATCACCACCTACAAAATCACGCAAGGTGGTACCGCCTCGGGTAATCGCATAATCTAATATACGCTTGACCTCTTGCACTAATCGATCCAGCCGTTTTTTAGAGATACGTCCGGCAGCGCGCCGTGGGTCAATACCTGCGGCAAACAAGGCTTCACTTGCATAGATATTGCCAACACCTACTACTACGTGATTATCCATAATACGTTGCTTAATAGACTGTTTTCGACCCAAACAGCAACCATACAAGTAGTCAGTATTAAAAGCATCACTCAAAGGCTCAGGTCCAAGGGTTTGCAATAGTGGATGTATCGACTGTGATGCTTGCCAGAGTACAGTGCCAAATCGACGGGGATCACAGAAACGAATCACACTGCCGTTACTCATCACCAAATCTACATGATCATGCTTACCCACCGGTTCATCGACCGTAACCACACGTAAGCTGCCTGACATACCTAAATGTATCAACAACTCACCATGATCCATCTCTAAGAGAATGTATTTAGCACGCCTGCGTACACGATGAACTTTTTGTCCTGGCAGTTGATCACAGAGTATTTCGGGAATAGGCCAGCGTAACTGGGGCTGACGCACAATAAACTCGGACAGTGTTTGAGACTCCGTATAAGGCGCAATTCCTCGACAAGTTGTTTCAACTTCAGGTAACTCAGGCATAGCTTACTCTTTTACAGGTATTCATGTCGTTGAGGGTGATTTACGCAAGGCCAAGTATACACCCATCACAGTAATGACGACGCCCACTAAGGTAAATAAGGTGAGTTGTTCATCAAACAACCACCAAGCCTCAATGGCCGTCAAAGGTGGCACAAGATAAAAATAACTTGCCACTTTCGATACCTCACCCAAACGAATCATCAGCATCAGTAGCAAAATTGCACTGACCGATAAGCCTAGCACTAACCACAAGAGCGCAAAAATCAGTTCTGGATGCCAGATAATCTCTCGGGTCTCAAAACTGTAGGCAAGCACCCCCATGCATAGAGCGGTAGCCAAATATTGATAAAACGAACCCGTCAAAAGATCTGTTTGTCCACCAAAGCGTTTTTGATACAAGGTACCAATCGAAATGCTTAATAAGGAGACTATTACCGCTACCAGGGCCACAGGGTGGATCTCGAATGACTGCCCAACAATGCCACTACCCAGGACAAGTGCTATACCAAACAACCCGATCAGCAAACCCATACCCTGCTGAAGCCGCATGACTTGACCCATAAATAGCAAAGCAAAGAGTGCCGTCAATAAGGGCTGCAAACCGACGACTAATGCAGTAATACCCGCCGGTAGAGAGAGTTTGATCGCAACAAATACACCACCCAGGTAAAGGGCATGAATCAGTAACCCAACCACCATCTGGTGTCCGGCTTCAGGAGGGCTTGGCCATTTGGTTTTGAAAAACTGAATCAGCAGGAAAAAGACAACGAGTGTCATTAACATGCGGATAAACAGCAAGTTGAAAGGCTCAATCCAAGGCAATGCAAAACGAGCACCAATAAACCCGGTACTCCACAATAATACGAACACAAAAGGAACGGCGCGTATCAACACTTTTCCATGCCCCAGAAAACTATATCCCAGAAAGAACAAAGCCCGGTGAGATAACCGGGCTTTGTGTCAAGACGCCAGAATCAATTACTTGATTTTAGCTTCTTTGTAGATAACGTGCTTGCGAACCACTGGATCGTATTTTTTGAATTCAAATTTATCCGGTGTATTACGCTTGTTCTTGTCAGTAGTGTAGAAATGACCAGTTCCTGCAGAAGAAACCAGACG